>VGLO01000011.1 GCA_016866675.1 Candidatus Staskawiczbacteria bacterium
AAAAAACTTAAATAGTTGGGCTGACCTGGTAATTGATGAAGTTAATACGATTCCTTTTTTTGTAAAATTTTATGCAAAAGAAAAAAATATTTTGCTTGTTCACCAACTTTGCAGACAAATATGGTTTTATGAAATGTTTTTCCCCCTTAACATTGTTGGCTATTTTATTGAGCCATTTTACTTAAAAATTTTATCTGATAAAAAAGTTATCACAATATCTGAAAGCACAAAAAATGATTTAATAAAATTTGGGTTCAAAAAAGAGAATATTTTTATAATCAGAAATTTTATTACTACAAACCCGATAGAAAATTTATCAGATGCTAAAAAATATGAAAATTTTACAATATTAAGCCTTGGGGCGGTAAGAAAAATGAAAAGAACAAAAGATATTATAAAATCTTTTGAATTGGCAAAGTTAAAAATTCCTCACCTAAGACTTATTGTTGCAGGAAATGATCAGACAAATTACAGCAAAGAAGTTTTATTACTTGTTAATAAGTCGCAATTTAAAAATGATATAATTTTTTTAGGAAAAGTTAGCTTGGAAAAAAAAATGGAATTGATGCAAAAATGTCACATACTGGCAGTCACTTCCGTTAAAGAGGGTTGGGGGCTTGTTGTCACCGAGGCAAACTCACAGGGAACGCCCGCAATAGCTTATAATGTTGATGGATTGAGAGATAGTATTAAAAATAGTGAAACCGGCCTATTAAGTATAAAAAATAACCCTAAAGGCTTATCTGAACAAATTACTAGCCTACTAAAAAACAAAGAGAAGTATGAAAAAATTAGAAAAAATTGCTGGGAATTTAGCTTAGATTTTGACATGGACAAAGGGTATAAAGGTTTTTTAAATATAATAAAAAATATATGAGTTTACCACTTATATCGGTTGTAGTTTCCATACACAGACCACCAAAAACAATTAAAAAATGCCTAGAATCAATTAAAAATCAAACATATAAAAATATTGAATTAGTTGTGGTAGATGACTTTGATAATAAAGAAAATAAATATTTAGAATTTATTTATAGTAAGGCAAGATATTTTCAAGATGGCCCAGAGAGAAGCATTAAACAGAATAGGGGAGTAAGAGAGGCGAAGGGTGATTTTATATTAGCGTTAGATCAGGATATGGAGCTTTCAGAGGATGTTATTGAGTTATGTTATAATAAATTGTCTAAAGAAAATATTGTTGGAGTAAAAATACCTGAGATATCAATAGGAGAGGGGTTTTGGACAAAATGCATAGCCCTTGATAGATACATTAGCTCCGTATTAGAAGACAGCTTAAATGAATCTTGCAGATTTTTTAGAAAGAAAGATTTTTTGAAAATTGGTGGATATGATAAAGATATTGTAGGAGTAGAGGATTCAGACTTGCATTACAGGTTGTTAAAGCTGGGAAAAATAAGTAAAATCGAGAGCCTTATCTACCATGATGAAGGAAAAACAAAATTTTGGAGAAGGGTAAAAAAGAAATATTACTACAGTAGAGCATTCAGAAAATATTTCAAAAGAAGACCGCATATAGCTGTCGCTCAATTTTTTCCTATCAAGTTAGCTTATTTTAAACATCCAATTATACTTATTAAGCAACCAATAGTTACCCTGGGAATGATAGTGTTGAGGGGATGCGAGGTAGTAGCTGGAGTAATTGGATTTTTTGCATTTAAGTAAACAATATGAAAAACATCCTTAATCAAAAACCATCAAATATACTTCATGGCAGATTACTCGCATCCATAAATTTTGTAACTGATGATAATATTTTTGAAAAAAAAATATTAGATATTGGTTGTGGATATGGATGGTGTGAGTTAAATTTTCTTAGCAGAGGAGCAAGAGAAATTACTGCTACTGAAAAATCAGAAGATGACCTTAAAACAGTAAAAAATAATATTGATAACCAAAAAGTTAAGCTGATTGTTTGTGACGCGACAAATTTGCCATTCAGCAATGATAAATTTGATACAGTAGTAATGTGGGATGTTATTGAGCATATTGCCAAAAAAACAGAGCCCAAAATGTTTTCAGAGGTAAGTAGAGTATTGAAATCTGATGGTCATTTTTATATATCTACACCATATTCATCTTTTTTTTCAAAATTAACCGACCCAGCATGGTGGCTTACTGGTCATAGACATTATTCTAAAGAAGATATCAATGGGTTTGCAAAAAATCATGGCTTTGAAATTATAGAAATAAAATTGGGCGGTGGATGGTGGTCAGTTTTTTCTACTATCAATATGTATATTTCAAAATGGGTATTTCAACGAAAACCTTTTTTTGAAAAAATGTTCAATAACAAAGAAAGTAGTGAATACAAAAGGAATAATGGATTCGTAAGTATTTTCGTAAAATTGAAAAAGAAGTAGATACTTTTAAATAAATCATGATTGAAAAACAGTACCTTTAAATAAAAAAGGTTAAAAATATTAAACTGTACTCGGACATATGACCTGAATAGGGGATTAGTAAAAAAAATTAATTTGTATAAAGAATTTCTTTTACATGAATGACTTAATTTCAATTATTATCGTAAACTACAATGGAAAAAAATGGCTTCAAGCCTGCCTTGATTCTATTAAAAATCAAACATACAAAAAGTTTGAGGTAATATTTGTCGACAACAACTCAAACGACGACAGTATTGAATTTGTAAAAAATAATTACAGTTGGATAAATGTTGTAAAAAACAATGAAAATAATGGGTTTGCGGGGGGAAATATAGGGGGATTAAAAGTAGCCAAGGGAGATTATATATTTTTGTTAAATAACGATACATACATAAAAGAAGATTGCCTTGAAAAACTAATTGAGGGCTTTAATAAAATTCCAAAGGCAGGATCAATTCAGTCTAAAATAATTATGATGAATGATAATTCAAGACTTGATACATGTGGTTCTTACTGGACCAACTCTTCATTTTTATATCACTTTGGCTATGGACAAGATCAATCTCGCCAAAAATATAATCAACCAATACAATTCTTTTCAAATAAGGGGGCATCAATGATAATAAAAAAAGAAGTTATTGAAAAAATTGGTTTTTTTGACGAAGACTTTTGGTCTTACTATGAAGAAACAGATTTGTGTCACCGAATGCAAATTGCAGGGTACGAGTGCTGGTATTACCCTGATTCTGTGATTTATCACGCAATTGGTGGTACCTCATTACTTTTTAAAAATGATTTCATCCAATATCATAATCTGAAAAATAAATTAATGAGCTTTTTAAAAAATTTTCAATTAAAAAATCTTCTATTTGTTTTACCAATTTATTTTTTGATAACAATTATTTTGAGCCTATTTTGGCTTGCAAGTGGAAAATTTAGTCATTTTTTATCTGTTTATAAATCTTTTTGGTGGAATATGGTACACTTTAATAGGACTCGCATAAAAAGATTTAAAATTCAGCGACTAAGAAAAAAGTCAGACAGAGAAATTTTTGAAAAAACTAAAAAAAATCCTCCCATATTATATTACTACTATCTTTTTGTGGGACTTGAAAAATATAGTGAACATCATTGAAATTATAGAATTGCAAACATTTTCAAATCTTGGAAAAGGGAAGACAGGAGTGCATATTACTGCAAATAAAAACAGCTTATGGTAAATTATTTTTATACTTGTTATAATTTAGCCTAGATTTTTTAATAATGGAGACTCGATATCAATGCGGCAGCCAAATAAGTTAATATTATTTTATATGTATAAAATTTATAAAGATTACCAAAAAATTAACTATAAAATTAAACTGGTAAGTCAAGATTTAATAAATTTAAGAAATTTTCTTTATAGTCAATATATTTTTATAGCAAAAAAGGTAAAACCAGAGTCAGATGTTTTTGAAATTGGATCTGGAATTGGAGCATTTTACAGTTTACTGCCCAAAGAAATACAGAACACATATTTAGGCATAGACTTAGACAAAGATGCGGTTAACTTTGCAAATAAAATCCTAAAGACCAAATCTTTCATTTATCAATCCCTAGAAGACTTTGGTGGTACCAAGAAATTCAAAACTATATATGCATTTGAAGTTTTAGAGCATCTTCAAAACCCAAAAAATCAAATAAAAAAAATATTCAACTTATTATAAGAAGATGGAAAATTTATAGCCACAACTCCTTACCCATACAAAAAAAACATAATAAATGATAAAACGCATATTTATGTGCTTTAACCAGAAGCATGGAAAAAAAATTTATTAGAAAGTGGATTTAAGGCTGTAGAATTTTTTCCAATTAGCTTATTTCCTTTTTTATGGAGAATTAATAAAAAGCTAAACATAATAATTCCATTCAAAGTACCATTTAAAGGCTTTGTATCAACCTATCTTTTTATTGCAAAAAAATAACTATATTATAATTATCAAATGAAAACCGAAAAAAATTACTATAATTCTCAAGATTTAGTTGAAGTTTCAAGAAGAGGTTATTATTCAGAAAAGATATCGTTTATAACCCGTAATCTTTCAAAAATTAAACTCACCAATAACAACCTCAAAATATTAGATATTGCCTCAAATGACGGGCACCTCGCCTCAATGTATAAAAATTATGGAGAAGTGACTGTAAATGAAATGAATAAAGAAGGAATTGCTCTTTGTAAGAAAAGGGGTCTTAATTGCATTGAAGGCGATTTTTTTGAAATTCCAGAATCATATAATGGAAAATTCGATGTGGTAATTGCAACTGACATAATTGAACATGTCTTTGATACCGACGAGTTTTTAAGCAAAATAAGTAAGCTTTTAAAAAAAAATGGTGTACTACTCTTAACTACTGCCAATGTTGCATCATTTGCTAGAAGAGTTATGCTACTTTTTGGATTAAATCCCTTTCTAGAATTCAGCACTTTGCTTCCATATGAAGAATTCAATGTTGGCCACATAAGATACTACACTTTAAAAAACCTATATTCACAGCTTAAAATGTGCAATTTTTCTAATATTAAAATAACCGGTGATAAAATAAACTTTTCAAGTAAAATTTATTCTAGACTTTTAGCAAGAATGTTTCCTACTTTTGCCAGAAATATTTTGTCTTTTTCTACAAAAAAATAAATGAAATTTTCAAATAAATTATTACTTGCTTTTATTTTTTCTGTTTTAATTTCAATCCCTTTTTTTTGGAATATGAAAATAGGGGGAGATGATGGAAAGTTTTATTATCTTTTTCCTTTTGAGTTTTTGACTAACTTTTCATTAGAAAATATTTTTAATGACCTTGGCTCATTTAACCCTGCACAATTTTTTGTCCCTTTTTCTTTTATTATCTTGGTTTTAAAAAAGATTATTTTTTTCTTAAATATTCAATCTTTATTATTTGGCCTTAATTTAGGATTTAGTTTTTTGTTTTTTTACTTATTTCTTGAAGTTATAACTGACAAAGAACGGTCAAATGAAAGTAATTTTCAAGAAAAAATAATCGCTTCTTTATTTTACTCTTTATCCATATTTTCATATTATACTTTATGGAATAGCCAACTAACTTCAGTTTATTTGATATCTATATTTCCTTTAATTCTATTTTTTTTCTTTAAATCAGTTAAAGAGAAAAAAATTATCTACTCCGTTTTTGGATGCCTGGTGTTGTCTTTATTTTCTATTTTTATACTATCTATTCCTTGGTTTTTGGCTCTACTAATCGTAATACTGCCATTTTTTTTCAATTTATTTTTAAAAAACAAGAAAATATTTACAAAGTATTTATTAATATCACTTGCGCTCCTTTTTATGCTTAACTTGTACTGGACGGTAAACTTTTTCTTATCAATTCAGTCTAGTAGCATTAACTCAGTTTTAACAAATATTTCAGATGATTTTAAGCAGGAAAATAATTTACTTATAAATGCTGTGTCGTCAAAAAATAGTGTTTTATACCCAATATTCAGCCTTTTTCACAAAGATATACAAATAGACTATAATTGGTCCACAAAAGACATATATTTGTCTTACCTAGCAAAACTCCTGCCAATCAATTTTATTTTCCTATTTATCATAATAATACCTACGCTATTTTATAAAAAAGAAGATGAGCAAACACAGTTTTTGTATAACATATCTATCATTTCTTGGCTTTTAGCTATATTTTTATTCACAGCCAACATCGGAAAGTGGGGTATTCCATTGTTTGCATGGCTTTCAAATAATATTCCAATATTTTTTATTTTTAGGAATATGTATGACAAATTTGGGCTGGCTTTGGCATTTTCATGGTCTATTTTAATTTTCGTGAGCCTAAAAATTATATTTGGCAGAATCAAAATTACAGGTATTTTTAAAAATATTATCACCCTTATAATTTTAGCGGTTATTTTAATCAACTCTTTTCCATTTATTTCTGGAAGCTTTTTTAAACTTCCGATTCACTCTACAAAAAACACCTATCCTTCAATAAGTGATTTTAATGATGAATTCTACAAACTTTCAGATTATATAAAAAATATCAAAACAACATCAAAGTTTTTATGGTTACCATTAAACAATGCAGGGTACACTGTAATATCTGATAAAAAAACAAACAATAACTACTATATTGGCATATCTCCAATAAAAACGCTTACAGGAAAAAATGACTATAGTGGTTTTTTAAACTTTAATAGTTTTTCAGGTAAAATACAAAAGTTAGTAGCAAACAGAGAATACGAAAATTTACTAAATTCAATTAGTAAACTTAATATTGAGTATGTAATTTTAAACAATGATATAAATAATGATCTAAGAGAAAGTTATTTGTACGGCTACAATAAAAAAGCAGATCTTTACGACAATCAAATTAATTCTGAGCTTTTAGAAAAAATTCTCGGAGAAAAAATAAAAGATTTTGGAAATACATACTCTCTTTATAAAATAAAAGACCAATACTTATCAAAGACTGTTGAGTCAGATGATATTTATTTTAAAAAAATAAGTAGCACACATTATGAAGTACTAGTAAAAAACTTAAGCAAGAACCAGAAAATTTCTTTACTAAGTAACTACAGCAACTTTTGGAAAATATATATCAATAAAAATCCTAGTGACTTTGAGTGTGGGGATAGAAACTACTACCTAAATAGTAATGGAAAAGAAATTGTAGAGTGCCACAATATAAACTCATACAACCCTGTATCTTTTGCATATCTTTTCAAAAAGCCTGTTTTTGATGATTCTCATAAAATTGAATATGACTATGCTAACCAATGGGTATTAAACCCAAATTACATCAAGAGTAATTTTTCAAAAGATTATTATAATGAAAATGGCAATTCATCAATAGATGTAGTTTTGACTCTATATTTTAAGCCACAAATATATTTTTACATTGGCACAATAATTTCAATAGTCACTCTAATTGGTTGCTTAATTTTTCTTATAATTTTATATAAAAAGCGTGAATATATTAAAAAACCATAAAGATATACTTCTTTACATATTGATTGTTTTGGCAATAACCTTGCCATGGTTTTTTAATCGCGGATACTTACTATTTATCGATTTCTCTTTTGGACCTAGCGTTAGTTTAAACTTTTTAAGCAGTGATGCGTTAACGACTCTTATTATAAAAACACTATCATTATTTTACTTCTATGATTTTGGTGAAAAGTTATTCATATCATTAATTTTTTTAACAGTTTTTATAGGAGGAAAAAAGGTAGTAGAAAATTTTTCGGACGACAAAATTATTATTTTCTTATCAAGCCTATTTTTTTTATTTAATCCATTTATTTATGACAGAATAATGTACGGACAAATTGGCATTGTCTTAGCTTTTGGTTTTTTTTGTATTGGTCTTGGATATTTATTAAAATTTTTAAAATCAACTAGCCTTAAAAATACTTTTTTATCGGGATTATTTTTTGGGTTATCGATTCAATTATCTATACATTTTGCAGTTTTTTTTGCCATATTACTGATTGCATTAACCTTTTTATTAATTTTAAGAAAGTATGGTACAAAAAAAATATTTATACTTCTTTTAATTATCTTTACAATAGTTTTTTTAATAAACCTAAACCACATTATCAGTATAATATTTTATCCACCGATAATAAGTTTTTTAAAAGAGGGGATTCAATCAAAGGATATTGAGGCATTTAAAACATCTGGTAATAGTGAGTCAAATTTGGCTTTTAATGTTTTAATGATGTCTGGTTTTTGGGGAAAAGACCAAATGAGATACCTTGATCTATCCACGCAAAAAGAAAACTGGGGGAGGAGTTTTCTATTTCTATCACCCTTAATAATAATTGGATTCGTATTGGCTTTAAAAAATAGGGGACTAAGACCAATTTCTCTAATACTAATTATTATTTTTTTTCTTTCTGTGGTTCTGGCGATGGGAATAAAATCATCATTTTTTGGCCAAATAACATATTGGCTTTTTGACAAATTTGTTTTTTACCGAGGATTTCGTGAAACTCAAAAATGGGTTTCTCTAATAGTAATAGTCTACGGCATATTTTTGACTATTGGATTAAATTGGCTTTTTGGTAAAAAAAACATAAAAAACAATAAATTGATTGTAGCTACATTTATTACTGGAGTCATAATTATGCAGGCACCATTTTTACTTTTTGGTTTACGAGGACAAATAAAGCCTGTAGATTTTCCAAGCGACTGGTACGAAGCTGAAAGTTTAATACTAAAGGATCAAGAAATTAAAGATCAAAAGTGTTCTGGTAAAATTTTAATTTTGCCTTGGCATATGTACATGAGTTTTAAATGGACTAAAAGAGTAATTTTTAATCCATCAAAACACTTTTTTTCTTGCCCCACAATTCAAGGGACAAACATGGAGTGGGGAGGAATATATGATAATAGCCAAAACAAAGACAGTCAAAAAGTTGTAGAATGGATAAATGGAAGCCATAACATAAAAGAAATTGGTAGAGAGGGACTAAACATAGAATATGTAATTTTATTTAAAGAACTTGATTGGCAAAAATACCAATGGCTTGACTCAGTTGATTACTTAACACTCCAAAAAGAATTAGAAACCATAAAAGTTTATAAACTAATAGAAAATGATTAAAAATTTATTGGTAATTATCAAAGGTTTAATAAGGCAGACCTCAAAGTTTTTTCCTTATTTTTTTGCCTTTTATATAATATCTTTAGCAATTTCGACATTCTCTGAAACTTGGAGTCATTTTTTTAACTGGAAAGCATTTAACATAAGTATTTTATTTCTGGGCGTAATTTCGTTTATTAGTATCTTTTCAAGAAACGAAACAGGTAATTTCAAGAAACTTTCTATTTTAAATTCAATTAAAAATACTCTAGCAAATAAAAAGATGACTTATGTAAAGATTTTGTTAATTTTTTTGTTTTTGTCTTACTTAATAATATTACAAATAAATTTAATTGATTTTTCAATTATAGCATTTGGTTTAATTTCTATATTTTTAATTAAAGATGGAAGGGTCTCAGCTGTGCTTGCCATGTCAACTTTTATTTATTGCGTTTTTTTATATGCAAATGACAATATTAAATTATCTGAAACATATTCTGTTTACGGATATTATTTTTTAATTATATTAGTTATTTCACAAGTAATGCAATCATTCAAAAAGACTAACCCAAAAGGACAAATACATATACGCGTAAGACCTCAAAGGTTAACTATTCGCAAGAAGCTTGAGATTAAAGTCAGGCCTGTGGATTAAATTACCTACATACATATAGTTTATGTGGTATAATTTAGAAAAATGTCACCAAAAAGCTTTTTTAAAGAAAAGGCTATTTCTAAAGTAATATTTTCTGCGTTAATATTAGCTGTTTTTGCTTGGATTTTTGGTCCTTCTATTTATCTCCAGTTTACAGAAAAAATAGAATTAGTTTCAGCTGAGGGATCAGGATATGGACCTCCTCCGCCACCAACATGTTATCAAGAGGGAGACCCTGCCTTTATTAGCGCCATTGATGATCAAGTTATTTCCGTGGGGGATAATATAAGTTTCATTTTATACTCAATAAATATTAAGAGTTCAATATATACAATTTCTGATTCATTTGAAGGGACAAGTATAGTAAACACCAACATTGATAGCTCTGGCCACTTTTCATGGATACCGCTAGAAAGCGATATTGGAGTACATAACATTGAAGTTGTTGCATCTGGCGAATGTGATGCTCTTATTAGCATTAACTTTAAGATATCTGTTGATTTGTTACCTCAAGATGAATACGTTGATGACGAAAATAGCATTGACCCTGAAAATCAAACTAAAGACCCTTCTATTAGAATATCGCCAAAACTACCAAATACCGGCAAAATGAGTAAACCAGGTTATATAAAATAGCTATGAGACTAAAAACAATATTAAAGTGGTTGCTTGCCATATTGCTTCTGATAATTGCTTTGTTTATGGTTTTGGTTGCTTATTTTATTGTGACAAACGCTTTAAACAAGGATAGTAGAAATTCTGCAGAACAGGCGAACAAGCAAAGTCAAATAAAATTAACTCCAGACAATAATATTGCCTTAGAAGTTAAGCAAGAGTCAACTGAAAGCACAAATAATATTCCAAAACCACAAAAACCATCTCCCAATATAGTTCTTACAGACTTTAAACTTGTAATTCCAAAAATAAATGTAAGCGGAATTGTTTCTGAGGTTGGTCTTAATACAAAAGGTGAAATGGAGGCTCCTGTAGGTCCAAATGGTTTAGGTTGGTATAAATTTGGCACCTATCCAGGAGGTATAGGAAGTGCTGTAATTGATGGCCATTATGGAAGATGGGTGAGTGGAGAGGGTTCTATTTTTGACAATCTAAGCAGTCTTAAAAAGGGTGATACTGTTTACATTGAAAAAGATTCTGGTGAAATTATAGAATTTGTAGTCAGAGAGTTAAAAGTTTACAATCCAGAAGATGACGCTTCTGATGTATTCTTTTCTTCAGACGGCAAATCTCATTTAAATTTAGTCACTTGCACAGGAACATGGATTGGAAAAGAAAAAACTTTTTCAGAAAGACTTGTGGTTTTTACAGATAAAAAATAATGAAAACCTACAAAAAGATAATTGGATTTTTAGCGGTAATTGTTGGAATAATTGCTCTTGTGACGCCCTTTACTCCAGGGGCTGGTTTTTTTATATTCATAGGTCTCAATATTCTTGGAGTACATTTTGCTTTTTTAGACAAAATCGAAAGCTTTTTATTGAAAAGAAATAAAAAAAGTACTATAAATACAGAGAAGTAGAGAGGGCCTATGGTCTAACGGTATGACACATCCATGGCATGGATGAAGCCGGAGTTCGACTCTCCGTAGGTCCACCATTTCAGATTTGCCGAATAAGTTGATTTGTAAAAAAATTTGTGGTAAATACTAGTTAGTTCATCAACAGAGGAGATTCCTATGGAAAGAGAAAAGATTGTTTCAGCTGTTGGAAAATTAACACCAAGTGAATTCTTAAAACTTCAGGAGGCAGCTGACGCTCCAACTCACGGTGGAAATCCACTAACTGGTCCAATAAGAGAAAAAGCCCACAAATTAGGTTTGGCTTATTTATCAGGAAAATTAAAACTTGATGTAGTAAGATATCTGCGAGATGGAGACGAGCCAATTATTATTGGCTAAAACAGAGATTTGCAAAAGAGGCAAGTCTTTTTTATTATTGCCATAATTAGGATTAGTGATAATATAAAGGCGGTTTAGTACCTTGTCATCAAACAGGAGCTCATATGCCTAGAAAGAGCAACATATACATAATGGAGCAAAGAAAGAAAAAAATTAACAAAATTAGAGAAAAACTTTTAGAAAAACATGGAGAAGTTTCTGTAGTTATTCTGAAAGCTTTTGCAAAAGAGCTACTGCCAAAAAAGAAAATCAAAAAAGTAAAAATGCTATTTTACTTTGTTTCAAAATGGATCAAGATGTGGAAAAGAGAAATAAAACAGGCACACTTACCAGAAAATATTTTTCATTGGACTTGTCATATGTCGCTTGAACTTACAAGAAGATCTTTTTCTGCTTGGCAAATTGTTTCAGGAAAGGTATCTGAAAGATCCTTAGAGTCAATAACAAGAAACATTAACTCTAATCTTTCTCGATGTAAATTAATACTGGAAAATATGGCAAATGAGATAATTTAGCACCCACAACTATGTGGGTTCTTTTATTTGACAATATTAAAATAGAATGATAGTATTGTCACATGAAAACAAACTACAAATATATGAAAAGTAATAGTAAATTAAATTTTATACTATTGGGGGCGGTGTTTTGCCTTGTTTTTGTGGCAATTTTTTCTTTTAATGCCGTGGATGTGGAGGCTCAAGTCAACTACTACCAAGGAGGTAATTTAAACTGTGTTTCTTATAGCTATAAAAAATGTAATGGAACAGCAGTTTATTGGTACGACTCCTGCAACAATATGCAGGACCTATATCAGTCTTGCACATATGGACAAATTTGCTCAGGAAGCACTTGTATTAACCAAAATTTAAATATCAATACTGGCACAACCTACTCAAATAACTCAAACACTAACACTGGTACAAATTATTCAAACACTACAAACAACAATACAACTAATAACAACTACGTTTTAAATTATACAAGAGGTTGTTTTAATAATGTTTCATATTGGTATGATTCGACAGGAAACAGACAAGGAGTTTACCAAAACTGTAGCTTAACAGGCCAAACTTGCCAAGACGGGCAATGCATTGGCTCAAGTCAAAATAGTTCAAGCAACAACACAAATACCAGCTCTAGCACAGAAACCAATACAACAAGCAACACAACCAATAACACAACACTTAATCAAAACCCAACAAATCAGAGTGCGTACGCATTACACTATGTGACAAAATGCTATGAAAACAATATTTATTGGTACGACTCAAATGATCAAGTAAAAGATTTATTTGTTGTTTGTTCTGACAGTAATTCATGCACTCAAGACTCATGTGGCGAAGCACAGTGTAAAAATGAATTAAAGTGCGATGGCTCAACTTGTGCCACAAACTCTCAGGACTTTGCAAGGTATTGCGCCTCAACAGCAGGTGCAAGTGTTGCCTCAAGTCCTTTTCTTAACTTTTTGAAAAAATGGTATTTATGGATATTACTAATAATTGTTCTAGTTGTAGTATTTATATTCATATTCAGAAGATTATCATCCAGCAACTAAATCAAAATTAAAAAAGCACCCTAAGAAAGGGTGTTTTTTTTAATTGCCAAAAACTCAATTTTAAGGTATAATTTTCTTACTAATGACCCAAAAAGCAACTAATTTTGAATTTACATCCTATAAGTTTGAGCCTTCAAAAAGAAGTGTCGTTTTTAACTATAAAACCGAATTTGAAGACAATGACCCACTTTTTTTTACCGAAAATATCATTTTGCCTGAATCTAAAAATTCAAACCCAATATCAGAAAAATTATTGGAAAAAATATTAAGTAGTTTGCATATAATAATTGGCATAAGCTACTATAAACTTTATTATGCGACAAAGGTTTCTCATCCGTATAATTTTTCAAAAGATGAATCTAAATTTTGGAATACAATATATAAAAAGGGACTTGGTGAATTTCTCTACAAAAACAAACTTGATCCAAAAAATTCTCCGTCTTTTTCATTTAATATCAACGCAAAACCTGTAAACTACAAAATAAATAATAAAAACAAAAGATTTTTAGTTGGCATTGGGGGAGGGAAGGACTCTATAGTTTCAGCAGAGCTTTTAAAAAATAATGGCCAAGATATTACGGGTTTATATGTTAAAACCGGTAAAGGGTCTGAAATAATTGATAGTGTTATTGAAAAAATTGACATCAATCAGCTAAAAATTGAAAGACACTTAGATTGGCAAATTCACCAAGAACATTTATATAAGGGCCACATTCCTGTATCTGCTATTTATGCCTTTTTGGGAATATTTTTATCTGTTATTTATGACTATTCTGGCCTTATTGTGTCAAACGAGCACAGTAGCAATTTTGGTAATATAAATTACAAAGGACTTAATATTAATCATCAATGGTCAAAATCTTTTGAGTTTGAGAATTTATTTCAAAATTACGTTAAAGAATTCATTAGTCCTGACCTAACTTACTTTTCACTATTGAGACTATTCTATGAAATAAGGATTGTAAAAATTTTTTCTCAAATGAAAAAGTATTTTCCTTATTTTTCAAGTTGCAATAATAATTTTAAAGTTAATAGTGTTTCACAATCGCTTTGGTGTAAAAATTGCCCAAAGTGCGTTTTTGCATTTACCATGCTATCTGCCTTTTTAACAAAAAATGAGCTTGTTAAAATTTTTGGTAGAAATCTTTACCAAGACAAAAGTCTTTTACCATTATTTAAAGATATCTTAGGACTGGGAGAAATGAAACCATTTGACTGTGTTGGAACTTTTGAAGAGTCTCAAGAAGCTATGAAGTTAGCTGAGAAAAAGTTTAAAAATCATTTTATAATAAAAACTTTATCAAAAAAAATAAAATCTCACCCAGAAACTCTATTAGTTCAAAATGAATCACACATACCAGAGGATTTAAAGTTTTTAGGTATGGAAAATGCTTTAATCCTAGGATATGGCAAAGAGGGAAAAGTGACAGAAAGATATTTGAAAAAGTTTTATAGGGACTTGAAGGTTTCAATTGCAGATGAAAAGAAAGACAAAAATTATTTAAAAAATCAACCCAATTTTGATATCTTGATAAAAACTCCTGGAATAAGAAAAGAAGAAGTTAAGATAAATTATACTACTGCATCAAATATATTCTTTTCAAAGGTTAAGGGAAAAAATACTATAATTGGTGTGACAGGAAGCAAGGGCAAAAGCACGACATCTTCTTTAATTTTTAAAATTTTAAAGCAGGATGGAAAAAATGTTGAGCTTCTAGGAAACATTGGAAAACCAATGCTAGAAAGATTACTTACTCCAGTTAGCAAGGATACAATTTTTGTTTTAGAGCTTTCAAGTTATCAGTTAGATGACATTAAATTTTCACCTGACATTGCTGTTTTAACAAGTTTGTTTGAGGAGCATATGGATTTTCATGGGAATAAAAAAAATTACTATAAAGCAAAGAAAAACATCATAAATTTTCAAGGAAAAGATAACTTTTTTGTATATAATCCAAAGAGCAAGGATTCACTAAAATGGCTTTCTGACTATAATGGTAAAGATATTGCCTTTGACTCAAACCTAATTTTTAAAACAAAATTATTAGGAGAACACAATAAAGAAAATATAAGAGCCTCAATATCGGTTGCGAAGATATTGAATGTTAGTGATAAATCAATAGTAAAAGCTATTGAAAACTTTAATGGATTGCCACACAGACTAGAACTTATTGGAAAATTTAAAGGAGTGAGCTTTTATGATGATGCAATCTCAACAACTCCAGAGTCAACAATCAAAGCAATAGAATCACTAAAAAACGTAAATACTATTTTTCTTGGGGGACAAGACAGAGGATATAATTTCTCAAATTTGGAAAAAACAATTAAAAAATATAAAATAAAGAATATTGTTCTTTTCCCAGATAGTGGTAGTAAAATAATAAAAAACAAGAAATATTTTAACATTTTTGAAACTAAAAGCATGCAGGAAGCGGTAAAATTTGCTTACAAAAACACTGTACAAGGAGACATTTGTCTTTTATCATGTGCTTCACCAAGCTATTCTATTTGGAAAAACTTTGAAGAAAAAGGAGATCAGTTTAAAAAGTTTGTATTAAAATACTCAAAATGAGCCATCGACTAAATTATTACTTTCTTATTGCCTCAACTGTTTTGGTTGTTTTTGGAATTCTTTACTTGGCAAATTTATCAGCTCCCGCATCTCTACAAATATTTGGCAACACAAACTACTATTTTCTACATCAGTTTTATGCACTACTAATTGGGCTTGTATTTGCGTATCTAGCCTTTAAAATTCCTCTCAGAATAATTAAAAGATTTGCGCCTTTATTACTTTTATTAACCATTGTGCTTTTGTCCTTAGTTTTAATTCCAGCTATTGGAGTTAAGTTATGGGGAGCAAGAAGATGGTTAAGTATTGGTGGGAACTCATTTCAACCATCTGAATTATTGAAAATTTCTTCCATACTATTCCCTTCAGCATGGCTTTCAAACAGAATTTCATCTGAAATCAGAAAAGGCGCATCAACCAGAATAAAAAGTGGATACGAAAATTTTATTAAAATCTTTTTGCCATTTTTAATTTTTTTGTTTCTAATTTCTGTCATTTTGCTTCTTCAAAAAGATCTTGATACTCTTGGCATTACCATTTTGTCACTAATGGCAATTTACTTTACAGCTAAAACGCCATTATGGCATACTATTATTACTGTTGCTGGAGCTATAGCCGCAGGAATTACTTTTATTATTATTGAGCCGTATCGCGCTCAAAGACTTCTTGTTTTTCTGAGACCAGAGACAGACCCATTAGGAATTGGTTTTCAATTAAGACAATCTCTTTTGGCAATTGGATCTGGAGGCATTTTTGGAAACGGATGGGGATTATCAACTCAAAAATTTGGCTTTTTACCACAGGCAATGTCAGACTCACTTTTTGCCATTTTTGCTGAAGAGACAGGAATAATAGGATGTATAATTTTAATTTCTATTTATATTTTCTTTTTTGTTCAAGGAATAAAGATAGCTAAAAATTCTCAGGACAGTTTTTCAAAAATGGTGGCCATTGGAATTGTCACTTGGCTTGCAACTCAAACATTTATGAACATTGCTTCCTCTATGGGATTATTTCCAATTGCCGGTATTCCTCTTCCTTTTTTCTCTTATGGAGGATCACACTTAGTTATTGAGATGACAGCAGTTGGTCTATTATTAAATGTTTCCAAAAACAGCTAATTCATGAAAAAAGTTTTATTAACTGGGGGCATGGGTTTCTTGGGATCGCATGTTTTAGAAGGAATTCTCAAGCAAACTGATTGGCAGGTAGTAATTTTAGACAGACTAGACACTTCAGGCAACCCAAAAAGATTATCTGATATTTTAGTTTGGGAAAAAGAAAAGCACCGAGTTAAAATAGTTTGGTGGGATTTAAAGTCTTCCTTAAATGATAGAATATCAACAGATATAGGCGAAGTTGATTACATTTGGCATTTGGCAGCTTCCTCTCACGTTGACAGAAGTATAGAAGACCCCTTAAGCTTTGTAATGGATAATGTGGTTGGAACAACTAACTTGCTAGAATTTTCAAGAAAACTAAAAAATTTAGAGCTATTTATTAATTTTTCAACCGATGAGGTTTTTGGTCCAGCAGAAAAAGGGTATGCGCATAATGAAGACGACAAACACAGACCATCGAATCCATACTCTGCTTCAAAGTCTGCTGCAGTAGATATTGGTTATTCTTTTCATAAAACATATTCTTTACCCATAATCACAACCCACACTATGAATATTTATGGTGAAAAACAATCACCAGAAAAACTTATACCAAAATGTATTAGAATGGTTCAACAACAAAAACCAATGCCAATATTTGCAGAATTAAAAGATGGGAAAATGACTGCAGTTGGTAGTAGGTTTTGGATTCATGCAAGAGAAGTTTTTAATGCACTTTTATTTATTACAAATAAGGGTAAAATAGGGGAGTTCTATAATATAATAGGGTTTGATGAGTTTACTAATTTAGAGATTTGCCAAATGGTGGCTAGTGTAATAGGCAAACCATTAATTCCAGACTTTGTTGATTTTCATTCAAGTAGACCAGGACACGACATAAGATATGCACTAGATGGAACAAAGCTCAAGGAGCTTGGATGGTCACCAAGCCTTCCATTTAAGGAATCTTTATCAAAAACAGTCCTTTGGACTATAAATAACCCATACTGGCTATAATGATACCAAAAAATATCTTTACAATTTGGATTTCAGAAAAAGACTTGCCAGAAAAGTATAAAAAATGGTGCAAAACCCATGAAATTGCAGCATATAATCATTATTACATAACACTTAAAGATTGCATTAAAATTAATTCTAATTATCTGAGAGAATGCCTAAAATCAAAACACTGGGTTAAAGCAACAGATTATGTAAGAATGCATTACTTGTATAACAAAGGGGGAATATATCTTGATTGCGACATGAAGGTTTTAAAGCCTTTCGATGACCTACTTTCAAATAGTCTGTTTTTAGGCAGAGAAGATGCAAACATTATTGCAAACAGCATTATTGGAGCTGAATCAAAGCATCCCCTTATTAAAAAATATCTTGAGTTAGTTGAAAATAATTTTAAAGGTTCAGGAGATATGATATTTGAACCCGCCGAAAGACTATTAACAGACTTAATTTTGGAAAAATACGGTAAATTTGGAAAAACAACAACATATTCATCTGATTATTTTTTTCCAACAGAAGATAATAATAAAAATTCTTATACATTTCACAACTTTATCAGAAGCTGGAAATAAAAAATGAAAATACTTTTTACAGGCGGAGGAACGGGAGGTCACATAATGCCTCTAATTGCAGTAGGCAGGGAAGTAAAAGCAAAACTTCCTGAAGCTGATTTTTACTACATAGGACCCAAAGACGACTGCCTCACAATGAGCCAAGAAAATTTTAAAACCAAGGCAATACTCTCAGGAAAAATAAGAAGTTATTTTTCTTTTGAAAATGTGATTGATGTGTTAATGAAAATTCCAGTTAGTTTTATTCAATCATTTTTTTTACTTTCAACAATAAAACCTAATTTAGTTTTTTCAAAAGGGGGGACTGGGTCATTTCCCGTAACTTATTGTGCAAGAGTTTTAAAAATTCCTGTTTTTATTCATGAGTCAGACTCTTATCCAGGAAAATCAAATAAACTAACTTCCAAGTGGGCAAAAAAAGTTTTTACATCATTTCAAAAAACAGGTTTTTTTAATCAAAATAAAATAATAGTAGTTGGTAATCCAATTAGAAAAGAAATACTCAATGGCAACAAGGAAGAAGCAAAAAGAGAATTGTCCCTAGAGCTAGACAAACCAGTTATTTTAATAACCGGTGGATCACAAGGCTCTTCTCCAATTA
>VGLO01000012.1 GCA_016866675.1 Candidatus Staskawiczbacteria bacterium
AACTAATCCCTTTACTCCATTCTAAAACAATAAGATTACTTCCCCCTCCCAAGAAAAAAATTTCAACCCCCAACTTCTTTGCCAGTTTTATTGCATCTAAAACCTCTTTCTTTGATTTTGCAACTAAAAAATATTCGGCCTCTCCGCCGATTTTAAATGTTGTATAATTTTTCATTAAAACATTTTTTTTGAGAGAGGGAAATTTTTTCTTTAAAATTAAAAATTTATTGTCCATTTAAAATTAGCTGATTTATTTTTTGTCTAGTAGAACTGCCAACAAATCCCGTGCCACTACTTAATCCAACAGGAAGAAGAATCTCTGACATGTATTTTTCCTGAAATCTTATTACTGCAGATCTTGTAAGACTACCAAAGTACCCTGTAATTAGTCCTTCAGGATAAATAATGCCCCCTTCTTTTCCTAGGAATTGTTGAAGACAATTTACTTGGCTATTTTTAATACCAAGGTATAAATTACTTGAAATTGTACAACTTCCAGAATTTGAACCTTGGGAATTTACTTGCAATTGTAAATCGGCTAGCTGTTTTTTTAACAAACTAATTTGCTCTAATAATTTTTGAATTGTGACCTGTTCATCCTCTGAAACAATCCCTGAAATTGTGGCCTTAATTGTGTAGGGATATGTGAATTCAAATCCATCAAATCCAGAAGTTTTAGTTTGTAGAGATGGAATAATCGTTATTGAGCTGTATTGAGATCCAAAACTTTTAATTTCAACACTACCCTTTCCATTTTTATCTAAATAAAGAAAGTTAACTTTATAACCATTATTTTTATCAATTACTATATAAGGAATTGAGAATCTAAGCCATGGAGAACTTTCAAATTCAAGTTTTAAATCACCATTACCACCAATGATTTTCTGCCAATTTGCTGACCAATTTTTTATTACATTTATCACCGACAAAGAACTGTTTCCAGATAATGGAAGGAAGTTTAATGTTGGACTTATTCTAAGATTTGTTAAATTTTTGTTTAAATAGCAATATTTAATGTCTAGTGAACAATTATTCAAGACCGTTGCTATTGTCCAGTTTGTGTAAATTTCACCAAAATCCTCTTCGTAACCATTTTTCAATAATGATTCATTGATACTTTCTATACCAGCCAACTTAGACTCAAGTGAATCTGATAAAATATTTATTCCATAATGATCAACCAAGTAATGAAAGAAGGCGCTATTTATAGCATAGTCATATTTTGTTTCTTGCCATTCCGTAAGGGAATCAGTTGGTTTTTCTAAAAAATCTTTGACTCTTTTTTCTAGATTACTTCCAGAGTATTTATCATTATACCCCAACACAGTGACTGCATAGTCGGCTATAGCTTCATTTAACCAAACTTCTTCCTGAGAGCCACTTATTCTTTCTTTTTGATTAAACTCAATTAAGTGAGTAAATTCATGACTTAAAAGAATTTTTAATCTATTAAAACTATTAAGATGCTCTGTTGATATATAAACCATTTCCCTTTCATTTGATTTTGGAATTTGTAATTTTAGATATTCATCAGCTGAATTAAAATATCCTCCAATGCCTGGCTTCATTGAATGAAAAAAAACTGCAATTTTATTGTCACCATCAACTCCGGGCTTCCACTCTGAACCAAAAATAGAAGTTAATACTGGATAAATATTTGTATTAAACTCATCAGAAAGATTATCAAGATTAGAAAGAATATCATTTTGAGACTGAAAACTTTGACTATTCCACCAATCCTCCTCAATATAAAAATAAATATTCTGTTTCGTTTTCACAAGAACGGAATCAACCTGTGATCTTCCGCTTAAATCAAAACTTTCACTTACATTAAAAGTTGTATGATTTGAGGTTTGAGCTTTTACAACATCAACAGAAAACAATATAAGAAGAAAAGCTAAAAATAATATAATTTTAGTAAATTTCTTTTTATAAAACATAAAGTTGATTTATTATTCTCAACATTAACATATAAAATTTAAAATCTCCAATCTTAATGACTATTTATAATAAGGAGTTATATTCTTTAAAAAAGAGATTATATTTTCTTTGCTTTCTGAATCAATAATTTTTTTTAAACTACCCAAATTACTACTTAATTTCTCAAAACTTATACTTGATGGCTTTGCAACAAAAATCTTTTTATTTTTTGTCATATTTGTACCCTCTTCTGCGGTTAGTAGCTCCTCAAAAAGCTTTTCCCCAGGCCTTACACCAGTAAAAACAATAGCGATATCTTTATCTGGTTTGTACCCAGAAAGCCTTATCATATCTCTTGCTAAATCAACTATCTTAACTGGCTCTCCCATATCTAAAACGAAAACCTCTCCACCGCTTCCCATAGCTCCAGCCTGCAAAACCAATAGACAAGATTCTGAAGTAAGCATAAAATATCTTTTCATATCTGGATGCGTGACAGTAATATTTTCCCTCTTTCTTATTTGGTCTCTAAAGATTGGGATAACACTACCCCTACTATCTAAGACATTACCAAATCTTACAGCAATAAACCTAGTTTTATTTTTTTGATTATAAGACTGGCAAATTATTTCACCAATTCTTTTAGTAGCACCCATTACAGAGCTTGGATTAACTGCCTTGTCGGTCGAAATAAAAATAAACTTTTCTACATCATTTTCTAAACTAGCTTTAACTAGTGTTTCTGTGCCAAAAATATTATTTTTAATCGCCTCATAAGGTTGCATCTCCATTATAGGAACATGCTTATAAGCTGCAGCGTGAAATACCACATTGGGTTTAAACTGTAAAAATAAATTATTTACAATTTTCTCATCGGTTATGTCAGCAACCACCGCTTTTAGTTTTAAATGTGGGAAATTTTTCTTAATTTCTCCTTCTATATTAAATATGCCAGTTTCATCTTGGTCAACAAGTATTAGTGTTTCAGGACCAAACCCTGAAACTTGCCTAGACAACTCAGAACCAATAGATCCAGCTGAACCAGTAATTAAAATATTTTTTCCCTTTATTAGTTCTTCAACTTCTTTTTTATTAATTAAGTTAACCGGACTCCTGCCAAGCAAGTCCTGAACATCAACATCTTTGAAATTCCTTATTGAAACTTCACCTTTCATGATTTCAGACAAAGGGGGTGCTATTTTTATCTTATACAGCCCGGCATCCCTTCCCAATTCAACAGCCTTCTTAATTAGGCTATTATTTGCAGAAGGTATGGCAATAACTAATTGCTTTACATTATGCTCTTTGACTATCTTGGGTATGTCAGAAACCTTTCCCAAGACACTTACGCCATGAATTTTAACATTTTTCTTTATGGGATTGTCATCAACAAACCCGATTGGTAAATAGGAATTGCTCTTTGTTGAAATAATATTCCTTAAAACCTGCTCTCCGGCATCTCCAGCTCCAACAATCAAAGTTCTTTGTCCTAAAGAACTTTGAAAACCTTTTAACTGAAAATAGATTTTCTTTGAAAGCCTTAGGGCGCTACAAAGACCAAATACCAAAATATAGCTCAAAAATATTGTTGATCTTGGAAAGTTATGAAAGTATGGAAAGTAATAAGAAGCATATATTGCAATTGCCAAAAGCATAAAAGAAATTGTTGCAGATTTGAATAAAGAAACAATTTCACTTGTTGAAACATAAGCCCAAGAGAAAGAATAAAGCTTTTGCAGGTAAAAAATTGGCACTGTAAATAATATTGCTAAAACAGCCATTCTCAATATAACAGACATGTATTCATTGGGAATATTTCCATCAAATCTTATAAAAAATGACAACCAGACAGAAAAAGCTATAAACACCGAATCAAATGTTATAAAAAATATAGCTCTTGTGATATTTGTCCTTTTCAAAAGATTCATTTAATTTGACTTATAATTTTATTAAGGCTGTCCACAACGTAATCTATTTGAGATTCGCTTAAATCATTAAAGAATGGTAAAGCCAATGTTCTTTTACCAATAGTTTCAGAAACTGGGAAGTCGCCTCTTTTATATCCGAATTCTTTTTTATAGAAAAGTTGCAAATGAATTGGTTGAAAGTAATTTGAGCATTGAATTGATGCTTTAGCCATTTGTGAAATTATATAATCTCTTTTTTTAGATAATTTCTCAGAAAGCAAAATAACATAGACAAACCAGCTTAATTTTGCATCTTTTGAGTAAAAAGGTATTTGTATTTTTTCAATTCCGCTAAGTTTTTTATTATATAAATTGGCTACTCTATTTCTTTTTGAAACTATTTCTGAGATTCTGCTCATTTGAGCAATTCCCATAGCGCAACTCATTTCATCAAGCCTGTAATTATAACCCAACCTCACATGTTCTAACCATTTTCCATTTCCTATTTTCCTTCCTTGATTAGACATGCTTTTGCATAAATCTGCAATTTTTTTATTATTTGTCACAATCACCCCACCCTCACCTGTGGTGATTTGTTTATTAGGATAAAAAGCAAAAACTCCTGCATCACCAAAACTACCACACTTCTTTTTTTTGTATTCTGATCCCAATGCCTCAGCTGAATCCTCAATCAAAAAAAGTTTATGTTTTCTAGCAATTTTTTTTAACTCATCCCATTGAGCTGGATGAGAAAAAACATCCACTGCTAAAATTGCCTTTGTTTTCTTAGTAATTGCACCCTCTATAAGCTTTGGGTCAATATTAAAAGTTTGCTTATCAATATCTACAAAAACTGGTTTTGCACCTTCATAGATAATACAGTTTGAAGACGCAATAAATGAAAAAGGAGTAGTAATCACTTCATCTCCATTTTTAATACCCAGTGCCCTAATAATTAAATGAAGAGCGCTGGTTCCTGAATTTGTTGCAACAGCATATTTTACGCCAGTAAACTTTGCGACTAAATCCTGAAACTCAATATATTTTTTGCCCAAACTCAAATGCGGAGTTTTTAAAACTTTATTCACTCCATTAATTTCTAGATTTGTTATGTCTGGCTTTGAAAGCGGTACTTTAAAATCCATCTTATTTTGCTGATTTTTTGAACACTAAAATTTTTAGCTGAGAGTAATTACCCATTGAAGGAATCATTGCAAAAAAATTAACGAATGCGGAATTGTATTTTATTTCTTTTTTATTGGCTTTAGCAATAGCTGGATATAAGGCCCTTGAACCAAAAAAGTAAGAGCTTAAAAAATTGTTCTCCTCAACAAACTTCAATCCTTGATCTTTGAGATGATTAATAACTGGTTCTTTGTCTAGGTAAAAATTATGGTATGCGGGTCCCACTGCATCTAAACCTAACTCTTCCCTGCACTTATTAAGCTCTTCTAGTCCATCATTAAATGCCTCAAGAATTATAAGCTTCCCATTTGCTTTTAAGGCTAATGCCATATTTTCAAGTGCCTTTTTCTGGTCGTTCCAGTTTAATAAATTAATAATACACCTTTCAGTGAAAATAAAATCAAATTCTTTTTTATGGTTCAATGTTAAAACATCTTGTTCCTGAAATTTTATCTTTCCTTTTATGCCTTTAATTGACTGCTTCTTTGCCATTGCTATCATATCTGTTGAAAAATCTGTGGCTAATAAATCAACTTTAATTTTTTTTGATATTTCAATTGAAGAAGCGCCATTGCCACATCCTATTTCAAGACACTTTTTTCCACTCTTTAAATAAGAAGCTAAGTGCTCTATTTCCAAGCGCCTAGTATTTACATCAGCCATAGTGCTCGTCAATGATATTGTATTTTTCTCTGCCTCTTCTTTATAGTGTTGTTTTACTAATTTTTGATATTCCATGTTATTTTTTTTCAAAAGGATCATCGTTGATGCCACCCTTGCCATAAACGCCTTCCTTTTTAAAAAATATTAAATAAAAAGTTTTAAATAAAATTTTAATATCAAGCCAAAATGACCAATTATCAACATACCAAACATCATAATCAATTCTTTCTTTCCATCCAAGAGAGTTTCTTCCGTGAATAAGTGCCCATCCTGCAAGCCCCGGTAAAACATCTAATCTCTTTTTTTCATATTCGCTATATTGCTCAACCTGATATCTTAATGTTGGACGAGGTCCCACCAAGCTCATATCCCCCTTTACTATGTTAATCAATTGAGGTAATTCGTCAATTCCAAAAATTCTTAAAAACTTTCCCAGCCTTGTAATTCTCTCATCATCCTTTGAAACATTGTATCCAAGTCCTTTGTTAATTGCTCCCTGAACCATAGTTCTAAACTTAAATGGATAAAATGGCTTTCCATTCTTTCCAATTCTTTCGTGTCTAAAAAATACTGGACCTTTTGAATCTATTTTAATTAAAATGGCAACGAATAAAAAAAGTGGTATTAAAACAATTAAAGCAGTTAAGGAAACTACAAAATCAAAAATTCTTTTTAACATTAGTTGTTCATTCATCATAACGCCTACAAAATATTTTTTTGGTACTCTTTATTCGTTTCCTTAAAAATCACTTTTTCATCAAATTCACTTAATGCCTTTTTTCTTGCATTCTCACCCATTTTTTTTGCTAACTCCTTATTTGAAAGTAGGTAGATTATAGCTTCTGCAAGCCTTTCTGGATTTTTTGTGGGCACCAATAAACCGGTTTTTTCATTTTCAATTGCCTCTCTGCACCCCCTAATATTTGTTGCAACTATAGCAAGACCCATAGAGCAAGCCTCCATAACACTATGAGAGAATCCCTCTCTATATGAAGGTAGCACGAATACATCTAATATGGAATAAATTTCATCAACATCGGTTCTTTCTCCCAAAAACATTACATTATTGTCTATTCCAAAATCTTTAACAATTTCTTTATTAAAGTTATCTTTTTTAGCTAAGTCCTCTGGGCCCACCACCAACAATACAGCCTCCGGAAATTTTTCAACTATTTTCTTAAATGCAGAGAACAAATCAATGTATCCCTTTTCTTTTACCAATCTTGCTACAATCCCAACAATTGGAATTCTCAAAGAGAGATTTATACTCTTCTTTTTTTCTTCAACAAACTCCTTTGAAAACTTTTGGGGATTAAATCTTTCAATATCAATGCCATCACCAAAGTATTTATTCTTACTTTTATTACCAATACCTTTTTTTATTGCAAAATTAAAGTCTTCTTGGTTTCTAAAAAATATTTTAGTTGAAAAGACAGATGCTATTTTCTCAATAAAAACAAAAAATTTCCTTTTAAGATATGGTGTTGATTCGTTAAAGTAAAAACCGAAAATTGTATGAAAGACAAATGGAATTCCTGCCAATCTAGCAGAAAGCTGACCAATTAAGCCGGGTTTTGGGGTAAAGGTGTGAACAATATCAAATTTTTCTTTTTTAAAGTAATTGAATAACTTAAAAATACTTAAAAAATCGTAAAATGGACTAATTTTTCTTTTTATTTCTATGACCTTAACATTAAATCCCTCTCTTGAAATCTCATCAAGCCACTTTCCTTTTGAGCAAACAATATAAACCTCATAGCCATTTTCTTTGAGATAATGTAAGTTGCTCTTTAATATATACTTTAATGTAATATCTGCAGCCACCACATAACAAATTTTAATCTTTCTATTGACCATACTAGAGACTTATATTTTTAAACCATTCCTTTGTAAGCACTACTCCCTCTTTAAAATCTACATTAGGTTGCCATCCTATTATTTTCTTGGCACGATTAATATCTGCCTTAGTATGTAATGGGTCACCCTTTCTCTTTGGCAGGTACACTACTTCACCACCTATTAATTTGGCCAAATCTTTTATTGATGAAGATCCTTTGCCAGAGATATTAAGAATTTCAAATCCTTTCACCTTGTTGCTTTCCATTGCCCTTATATTTGCATTGACAACGTCCAAAACATAGCAGAATCCCCTTGTTTGCTTTCCGTCACCATATATTGTAAGCGGTTTACCCTCTTGATGAAGTTTTAAAAATTTACCCAAAACCAAACTGTAGTCAGAATTTACATCAACCCTTGGACCATAAACATTAAAATATCTCATGCAAACTATTTGAATGTTATATAGATCACAAAAAACTTTTGCAAACTGTTCACCAACTAACTTTTGCAGTCCATACGGACTAACTGGGTTTGGTTGCATGTTTTCTTTAAATGGCAGTGTTTTTTGATTGCCGTAAACTGCAGAAGAAGATGCAAAAACAACTCTTTTTATGTCGTGCTCAACAGATGCCTTAAAAACATTTATCGCACCCATCACATTAACCCTTGAAGTACCAATAGGATCAGCAACTGATTGTGGAACACTTGGTATAGCTGCCAAATGAAAAACACCATCAACACCTTTGAATAGAGGTTTTATTTTTTCAAAATCACAAATATCTAATTTATAAAACTTAGCCTTTTTGTTAATATTTTCTTCTTTACCTGTTGAGAGGTCATCTATAATAATAACCTCATCTCCCCCTAAAATAAGCTGATCCACCAAGTGGCTTGCGATAAACCCAGCTCCTCCGGTCACCAAATATTTCTTCATAATTTTAAGTTGATTATTCACTAATCCTACCAGATTTTAGGTCAAAATCAATGAATTATTGCAAAAAAAAGAGTCGCTGACAAAGACAGCGACTTATTAACTTTTTTTCAACTCAAGTTGTTCTAAATTCCAGCACTACTGCTGAAGCTTCCGGCCAGCCTTCAATATGAGTAAGAGATGACTTCTTCTGCTCAATACTATCACGCCACATTAGGATATTTTCAATGCCTCCTGACTCATAGTGTCTTGAAATTTTACCAGTAAGAGTACTGAAATTTCTTGGATAAATTTCTGTAGGTGGAAGTAGTCCATCGGTTCCTAGAATAACAAGCCTTGGCTCATCATTCCAAGGAATAAACACTTGCTTCCAGCAGTTGTCTAACTCAGGATCTCCATTCAAGCTTGCGTCTCCACCCTTGCCAATATTACGATTTTTACAGGCAATTCTTTTGTTTCTGTATATTGGATAGTACAAATCCCAAGCCTTGCCAATATCTCCACCAACCTTTTCTTTGCATTCGTTAAAATGCATCTGATCTCTCTTTTCAATTTCAAATGCATCCTTATCAAACCCAGTATAAAAGAATGGACCTTGTTTTGCTTCTAAAAAGATGAAACAATCTCCGCCAAGAATAATTTTCAATCCCTCTTCGGTTGGCTGACAAAAAGCAAAGCAAGCTCCGCCAACATCATCGCCCTTCATTGGATTTTGGCCTTTTTCACCATGACAGCTGAAAACTTCACGGTTCGCAGTAAGAAGAAATTCCTCTAAAATATTATTGTAAAAAATATTTGCCAACTCTCTGGTTAATACAACATTAACCATTTGAGCCCCGGTTAATCCATTATAAAGTAATGGTGGATTGCTTGGGCTAAAAGCTGCTGAATTTCCGTCGGTGACGCCAAATATTTTAGCGTGATTATTGATAAAGCAACCATCTTCTATTTTAGCATTTGTATTATAGGCATTCCTGTAAAAAGATGAAACAGAAGTAAGTCTCATGGCTTCTCCCAAAAAATGTCTTACAAGCCATGCACCAAGCATGCCTTTTGGGACAACTATCAAATAGCTGTAAGTACAATACCCTAAATTTTTAGTTTAGTCAATTGTTCTTAAACCACTCAATGGTTTTTTTAAGACCATCTTCAAATGCTACTATAGGATGCCAGTCTGTTTCTTTTTCTATTTTTGAGATATCCAGAGAACTTCTTTTAGTATCCTGGTCATTAACTTCCATATACATAGGCTTAATACCCTTAATATTTAATAGGTCTCCAATTGTTTTAAAGGCTTGATTTAAACTTATTTCTTTTCCTGAACCCAAGTTATAAGTTTCACTGCCTAACTTTTCTGCAGAAGCAATAATTCCTTCAACAACATCATCTATATATATAAAATCTCTTGTTTGGGTTCCATCACCATAAATTACAGGGCTTTCATTGTTTTTAAGGCTTAAAATTAAAGAAGGGATTATTCCTGTCGTCCACTGCCTTGGACCATAAACATTCCCTAGCCTTAGTAAGGCATAGTTTATTTTTTTTGTTTTGCAAAAAATTTCTATATATTTTTCTATCATCAAGTTGGCTAATCCGTATAATGAGCTTGGATGAGCCAGATAAGATTCTTTTGTTGGAACCTGTGTTGCATTTTGATAAATTGCGCCTCCACTAGAAATAAAAACTATTTTTTTAACATTAACCTTGCTACAAGCCTTAATTATTTTTTCTGTCCTTGAAAGAAAATCTAAATCGCTTTCAAAAAGAGGGTCATCAATCTTGCGTCTCAAATTTATTACTCCCGCCAAATGAAAAACAACATCTGGTTTTTCTTTTGAAAAAACTTTTTCTAATTCTTTCTCGTCATCTATGTTTATTGCATGAAACGTAATTTTTTCATTGATATTTTTTTTATTTCCAGTCGAAAAATTATCTAAAACGACCACTTGGTTTCCAAGATTAAAAAGTTTTTCTGATAGATGAGATCCTATAAAACCTGCTCCGCCAATTATAAAATATTTACTCATAATTTATTTTTCCATTTTAGCAATCTTGAAAACAATAAAAAAGTATCTTCAAAAAATATTGGATTAAATGAAAGAATTGCCAAAAAAGACAATAGTACTGGTATTCTTATTCTCATAATAATTCCGTAATTGTTAATGAAAAGAGAAATAACCCCTATACTAATTATTCCAAAAATAACCATTGGTAAGGCATACATATATTTTCCCCAAAACTTTTTGACCCCCTCATTCTGGATGGATTTATATACACCATACAAAATTGATACAAAAATTACCCACCACGGAATCACTTCAGCAAAAGCAGAAATTTGCCTAGCTTCCTTAATTTGCCAAGGAAATGGACCAAAGAATGAGTACAAAAAAGAGATTCCGTAATTAACTAAAAACATAAAGGGATTATTTGTTTCTGATTTAACAGAAAAAGAAGAACTGGTACCAGATGTCTTGGCAATTTCCTCTGGCGTTAAGGGACGCCCCTCGAGGGTTTTGAACTCGGCATTTGCCTTCTTTCTTTCTTTGAAAAAATCTACCGTTGTATTTGTGTCCTCGCTAAACCCTTCTGACAAAAAATCTACCTTTTTATTTGAATCCTTTTTAACTTCCTCTGAAAAACCGGCAGTCTTATCATTATTCTGATTTACTTCATTTTTTTCATCAATCAACTTTTGTGCATCTTCAGGTGAAACGGGGGCATAGATGACATCTCTTAAAATTCTTATTTGATCTAAAGCAAGATACTGATTAATTGGGATCCAACCAAAATACCCAAAACCCATTATGGCTGGCGCCAATCCAATAATAATAGAAAGACCTACTTTATTACGAAGACTCATCTTCGAAATTAAGAAGCAACAAATGACAAAGGTAAACATTAAGGCAAATCCTATGTAAAATCTGAAGTGTATAATCGCAGTAATAACAATAAATAGCCATATAAAATAAACTAATGAAAATTTCTTAAATAATTTTATTAAAATAAGCAAGCTTAATAAAATAAGTGGTATAACAAAAATTTCTTTTAATAAAACGCTACCAAAAATTGCATAGCTTGCATAAAAGGAAGAAATAATTGTAATCCAATAAGCCCATTTCCTAGACCCCCCAATTTCAACAATCAATAAATATAATAAAACTGCCGAACATACAGAAGTAAATACAGTAAACATTTGACCAACCACTGGATCGGGTATGGTTATAAAATAAATAAACCCCATAATAATCGCAAAATAGTGCCTTAGATATAATCCCTCAACACTGAAAATTCCATGCCTTAATCTATTAGCAAATTCAATGGCATTATTTTGATATAAATCAAAATCAGCCCCTCCACCAAAAATTCTTATTGATGTGTGATAGTTTAAAACGTAAAAAACCATTGCAAAAACCATATGAATCAAAAAAACTACTAAAGCCACTATATAAACATTTTTGTCCCTAATATTAAGATAGAATAACAGAGAAAATAAAATTATTAAAAGAATAAAAACAAATCCAATAGCCAATACTAGAGCTAAATTAAAAAATCCCAACACAATAAAACAAACTGCTAAGCCTCCAGCAACAACTGCTATTCTTTTATTTAAACCAAAAAATTGTTTCACTTCTTCTATTTTCATAATGTTATCTTTGCATTACTTTATCAAAAACATTTTCGTAAGATGCCACACTGCTGGAAATCAAAAAGTCTTTAGCTCTTTTCTCACCATTTATTGATAAATTTTTTGCTACTTGGGGATTATCTAAAATATAAAGTATTTTTTTTGCTAAATCTTCATAATCTCCAACTCTGGCCAATAATCCATTTTTTTTATCTTCAATAATTTCTGCAGGACCCGTTGGACAATCAGTTGAGATAACTGGAACTCCACAGGCCATTGCCTCAATAATTACATTTCCAAAACCCTCTTGGCTTGAAGATAAAACAAAAACTGATGCATTTTTCATATATTTGTATGGATTTTCTTTAAAGCCCATAAATTGAACCTGCTTTGATATTTTTAAGTTTTCAGAAAGTTTTAAAAGATAATCTTTTTCTGGTCCCCTTCCCAAAATAACTAATTTTGCTTTTTTATTTTGGAGTAAAATAGAAAAAGCCTTTAAAAGAGTTGGGTAATCTTTACACTCTACTAATCTTCCAACAGCGATAATAATTGGTATTGTTTTTTCATAAAACCATTCTTCATTTACTTTTTCATTTGAGAGATTATAGATTTTGTCATCTATAATCGGGTTGTAAATGACGCTAGCGTTTTTAATATTACTAACTATTTTCAATAAATCATCATATATACCTCTAGAAACACATATGACTCCATCAGCCTTAGGATAAAAAAATTTTGCGAAAGAGGACATAAAAACCATAGCAAATAATCTACGTAAAAAAGTCTTTGCTATTATTGGAAGAAAAGAAAAAACAGAATGCTCTGTAATAATTATTTTTGTTTTTGAACCAGATAACATTTTTGCCAAAATAGATATTATGTTGATTCTAGGAAAAGCAGAAACAAAAATATTAGGACTTTCTCTTCTAAAATATCTAATCAACCCAAAAAGCATCATTAAAGAAGAGCTAACATTCAAGCTAATTATTGTTGCATCTTTAACATTACTAACAAAATCGCCCTCTTTTTTTCCTAATAAAAGAGTTGTGCTATATTTATCACTAATATTATTAATTAGATTGATAACATTTCTTTCTGTCCCTCCAGGTTCTAATGATGGCAGAAAAAAAGTTATATTTGGCCTTGCTTTCTCCATATGACAATAGGTATAAAAAACACCTTTAGGGTGCCTTGTAATTTAAGGTAAATGAGTATAGTATTATCTATAATTATGAAGGAGATTTTGCTTAAAGTCAATTTATTTTAGCTTAGTAAATGTTTAATAAATTTACAAAATGAACTCAGATATCAGTAAAATAAAGACTATTATACTGTGTGGTGGTACAGGAACTCGACTCAAAGAAGAAACTGAGTTCAAACCCAAGCCACTAGTTCAGGTGGGAGAAAAACCAATTATTTGGCATATCATGAAAATATATGCACATTTTGGTTTTAATAATTTCATACTTGCACTAGGATACAAGGGAGATAAAATTAAGGATTACTTTCTAAAAAGCAAACATTTTGACTCTGACTTTTCTTTTAATACTAAAGAAGGACAGATAACAAATTTTTTAAAAAACGGCTCAGATGAAAATGACTTTAATATTACCTTTTCTGAAACAGGACTTGAAACTCCGCACGGCGAAAGAGTACTAAAGTTAAAGTCATATATTGAGGAGGATATTTTTATGGTGACTTATGGCGACGGAGTTTCAAACATTGATATTAAAAAGTTAATTGATTTTCATAGAAGTCACGGGAAAATTGCTACTATAACAGGAGTTCATCCAATCTCGCGATGGGGTCTTATAAATAGCAATGAAAATAACCTAGTGACTGAGTTTTCTCAAAAACCGATGCTCTTTGATTATGTTAATGGAGGATTTATGGTTTTTAACCGTGAATTCTTTGATTATATTAAACCGGGAGAAATGATTGAAGATTCATGGGCCAAACTAATTCCTCAAAAACAAGTTGCACTTTATAAGCATGAGGGATTCTGGTATGGAATGGATACTTATAAAGATTTTTTAATATTAAATGATTTATGGAAAAAAGATGCTCCATGGAGGGTTTGGGATAATAGTGAGTCAAAGTCAATAATTCCTGTTCCGCAAAAGACTATTTTAGTGACTGGTGGAGCTGGATTTATTGGAAGCAACCTAGTCAATGAATTAGTAAAAAATCACCAAAGGGTAGTAGTTATTGATGATTTATCTTCAGGAAGAAAAGAAAACCTACCAAAAGAAGCTATTTTTTACAAGTCAGATGTAAGAGATAAAAAAATAGCTGAAATTTTTGAAAAAGAAAAACCTTCTATTGTTTACCACTTTGCAGCAAAACCTCTTGTGAAGGAAGCCTACGATAATCCCTTTGAGGTCATTGAAACTAATATTATGGGTACTCTAAATATTTTGGAGATATGCAGGAAACAAAAAAATATTGAATCAATTATAATTGTTTCGTCAGATAAGGCATACGGCAAGTCCAGCGAATTGCCCTACCAAGAAAAAGACCCTCTGCAAGGAGACCATCCATATGATGTTTCCAAATCTTCAGCAGATATGATTGCAAAAACATATGCAAAAACATATAACCTACCAATCCTAATCACACGATTCTCTAATGTGTTTGGACCAGGAGACTTAAATTTTTCCAGAATCATACCTGGAATCATGGAATCAATCACAAATAATAAAGATCTCTTAATAAGAAGTGATGGATCCATGATAAGAGAATATACTTATGTTAAAGATATTGTTTTTGGATGTATTAAATTGGCAAATCACAATAAAGATTTTGGAGAGGCTTTTAATTTTGGATCAACAAATATAATGAGCGTATTAGATGTTATTAAAAAGTCAGAAGAGATATTGGGTACAAAAATTAATTGTAAAATTTTAAACAACGCCAAAAACGAAATACCAGCTCAGTATTTAGACTGGACAAAAGCAAAAGAAAAACTTCAATGGACTCCCATCACAAGTTTTGAGGAAGGAATAAAAGAGACTTTTAATTGGCACAAAAATAATTTGTCTAACAATTAAAAAGCGCGCTTTAGATAAAACACGCTATAGCAAGAACTAGCCTTGGCAAACAAATGCACCAAGTCCAACAGGAATAATCTTGGTACGATGAAAATGTACTGTTTCTTTGGGAAGATTGTTGATATCAAACCATTTGCCCCGATCATTTTCTTCTCCCTTGAACTGACAAAGATACACCTTTGAAAGAAAATGCCCTCTTTTCTCATTTCTATTGTTTACATCGGCAACAAATTGCCTTGGAAACATCATTCCTCCAAATTCAGCTTGGTTTAATCGATTAAGCGCATTGTAAAAATTATCCCCCGGGCGTACTACGGAACCCGGACAATGCCATTCTTTAGGATAGGCAGTATCATCAGGTAAACGCTGAGTCATGTATACTTGTAGATTTTTTAACTCAAGCTCATCTTCGGGAATGCCCAAAGTCTTACTAAAAGGCTTATAACGAATACAAACCGCTTCTATTGCAAGACTTACGGTCTTGCTAGCAATGGCATCAAATAGCCTGGTACCCATCATCGTTGGATCGACTTTTAAAAGAAGATTAATCAAATTATTTTCTTCCTCAAAAGTAAGTCCATTAGCAAGTACATTTTGACTCATGGCAAATACTCCTATAAAGAGTTTCCATTGATGCAAACATTTGCCTAAACAGCTATAAATAAACTATCATTTAAATATAGTAATGTCAATTAATAATATTATGACAATAAAAGAATTAAATCTAAGTGGCGTATTTGAAATAAGACTTGAAACCAAAGAAGATCACCGAGGATTTTTTATGAGAACCTACCAAGAAGAATTTTTTAAAAAGCATGGTATTAATAAAGAATGGATTCAAGAGTATCAGAATTTTTCAGCCAAGAAAGGTACTATTCGTGGTTTACACTTTCAGCTTGAGCCTTATTCTGAAACAAAGCTTGTCAGAGCAATTCAAGGAGAAACTCTCGATGTCTTTGTTGATTTAAGAAAAAACTCTCCCAACTTTGGAAAATGGGGTAGCCTAATACTTTCTCCAAAAAACAATAATATGATTTATATTCCGCGGGGATTTGCGCATGGATTATGCTCTCTTTCTGATAACACTATGGTAATTTGTAAGTTAGACAATATTTATTCTCCTAAATCAGAATGCCAGATTAAATGGGATGACCCTGATTTAAACATTGATTGGCATATTACAGAGCAACCAATTATTTCTCAAAAAGACTCAAATGCAAAAAGCTTTAAAGAATTTTTAAATACCATTAAAGGAATTCAGATATAAATGTATATTGGATTTTATAACTATTATAAAACCTACAACAACAACCGCATGCTTTTAAACCCCAGTTCGCCCATTGGAGATAACTTAAACTATCCGTTTGTTTTACTAGCTAACAAACTAAAAGAATTAGGCCACCATGTGGCTACAATTGATACCGACGACATCACAAAGTTTGATTTAATAATTTTTATAGAATTCCCAGGAGCACATAATAAGTACTTCAAAAAACTCACAAAAAAAGGGTTTAAAAATATGCACCTTCTTTTACTCGAATCCCCCATGATTAAGCCAGACAACTATGATAAAGCAAATCATGGATACTTTAAAAAAGTATTTACTTGGTCAGATACATTAGTCGATAACATAAAATATTTTAAAATAAACTACTCTCACAACATACCTGAAAAATTAAACTTTGATAGAAATGCCACAAAAAAGCTTTGTACACTCATATCTTCCAATAAGCTGATTAGTGGCGTAAATGAGTTATATTCAGAAAGAATAAGGGCCATACGGTGGTTTGAGAAAAATCACCCAGAGAGCTTTGATTTATACGGCAAGGGATGGGATAAATACCACTTTGAAGGAGTTTTTCTTGGACTAAAACTTGCAAGATTGAATAGATTAATTTTTCTTGCTAAGTTGTTGGCACCTTATTATCCTTCGTATAAGGGATCAGTAGAATCAAAAAAAGAAACTTATCAAACATATGCATTCTCTCTTTGTTATGAAAACGTAAAAGACTTTCCAGGATATATTACAGAAAAGATATTTGACTGTTTTTTGGGAGGATGCGTCCCAATATACCTAGGAGCCAATAACATAGCTGATCACATTCCTCAAAATAGCTTTATTGATAAAAGAAAGTTTAACACCTATGAGGAGCTTTATTCATATATCAAAAATATGAAAAAAGAAGAATACTTGTCTTACATAAGTGCTATAGAGAATTTTTTAAAAAGCGAAAAAGCTCTAGCATTTTCAGCTGAATACTTTGCTAATACCATAATCAAGAATATTATATAGAAAAATGAAAAAAAACCCTCTCGTAACCATCTGCTTTCTCACTTACAACTATGCCCAAAAACTGGAAAAAGCGTTAAAACCCCTGATAAATCAAAGCTATCAAAATATTCAAATTATTATTTCTGACAACCAATCGACCGATAACACCGAGGAAGTGGCTAGAAAAATAGCTAGTCGCTATCAAAAAGTAGTATATCGCAAAAACATTCCCGATATTAAGATTGATGAATTTAACGATATAAGCAATAAAGATACTACTGGTAGAAAAAAAACCTATGACGTTGTTTTTAACCATTGCAACAGCTGCCTAAAATCAGGAATTATTCAAGGTGAATTAGTGATATTTTGCCATCAAGATGACATTTATCATGAAGATATTGTTAAGGATCAAGTAGATTTCTTAACAATAAATGAGCACGTGCCGGCGGTTTTTACGCTTGGCAATATCATTAATGAACATGACAAAATTATTGGAAAATATAAACTACCAAAAGAATTGCGTCATAAAAATATTTATTACTTTGAGGAAATATTTAAGGGTATTTTAAATCACGGGAATACCTTCCTTATTGCACCAACTTTTATGGCAAGAATAGAATTATTTGAGCATGTGGGTTTATTTAATGACCAAGGACCATTTGGAGGGTCAGATGATTTAGAAATGTGGTTAAGAATATTGGAAAGATACCCAATCGGCATCATCCATAAAAAACTAATTAATTGGCGCGTTGGTGGAAGAGGGAAAAAATACAATAACTTAAGAACTAGCAAAGCTGACTTCTTTAAAGTCATGGATTACTACTTGGAAGAAAAAAAATACTCAAAAAAAAATGACATAAAATCGCTACGTCAGTATCACTATCAAAAAGATTTTGATGATACTTTACGATCGATGAATTTTTTAATTAATGGTGATGTAGACCAGGCCAAAAAAATAATCAACTCCTCTTTTTCTAGACAAATATTTTTAGCTTTCTTTGAAAATGTAAAAATAATTAGAGTAAAGGTAATGGCTTTAAAAATTATTTTATTTTTAGGAGTTAATCTTGGATTTGGAAAGTATCTTGGTAAAATATTACAAAGGATAGTTTAACTACAAGTAAAAAATCCGCCATTTAGCGGATTTTTTACTTGTAGTTTACTTGATACCAATTAATAGTTTTCCTAAGACCTTCCTGAAAGTTTGTAGTTGCTTTAAAGTTAAATTCTTTTTCTGCCTTAGAGACATCTAAGCTTCTCCGTGGTTGACCGTCTGGTTTTGTTTTATCCCAACGAATCTCACCTCTAAAGTCCATCAATTCACATATTAGATTCACAAGGTCTTTTATTGATATTTCTAAATCAAAACCCAAATTAATTGGATCTGGTTTTTCATATTTCTGAGTTGCTAAAATAATTCCTTCTGCAGCATCCTCAACATATAAAAATCCTCTTGTAGCTCTTCC
>VGLO01000013.1 GCA_016866675.1 Candidatus Staskawiczbacteria bacterium
TTCTTAAAGAATAAGTATCCAACCGAAGAAGATAGAGTAATTAATACTAAGGCATTTGATACGGTAAGATTAATACTGCCTGTTTCAACGCTTAGTCAGTTAGCCCTTTTTGCCAACGGACAATCCTTTGAGTACATGATTAATAGGGGGTTAGATCATCAACTTGGTGAAGTAAGATGGTCAAGTCAAGAAGCGCTTAACGAGCTAAGTAAAGTAATCCCATCTTTTTTGTGGAGACTAGAGTCTGAAAGTTCTAAAACATACAGAAACTATCTTTCTCAAAGAAGCAATAATGTGCAATCTGCAATGGACACAGTTGGTCTTGAAAGAAAAGTTTCTTATGCAAAAAAAGAATCAGTAGAGCTTCTTGAATTTGACCCAGAGGGAGAGGATAAAATTATTGCGGGGCTCATTTACGGAGAAACTCATGAGTCTTTTTCTGACCTGCTCGGTAAAGTAAAAAGCATGTCTACTGAACAAAAGAAAAAAATTCTTCACGAAGTTTTAAAGAATCGTAAGGCAAAGTATTATAAAGTGCCTCGTGCATTTGAAAATATTTATTTGAGATTTGAAATTTCAATGAACATTGGAGCTTGGAGAGATGTGCATAGACATCGTATCCAAACTCAAATGAGGCAGAGATTTTGCATTGATAATGGATTTGACGTGCCAGAAGGCTTGGTTGAAGCCGGACTAGATAGTAGATATGTTGATGCAATACTAAAATCAGAAGAGGTTTTCAGAGAAATTGAAAAGCATGACAAAGAAATGGCGCAGTATTGTTGCGCATTGGGTCACCGTGTACGGTTTATGCAATACCAGAATATGCGAGCTTTTTTTTGGGAAGTAGAACTTCGTACAACACCTCAGGGTCACCCTGACTACAGAAGAATTGAGCAGGAAAAAGCCAAACAAATCCAAAGAATTTATCCGTTAATTGGTGAATACTTAATGGTTGATATGTATGACTACGACTTTGCAAGAAGGGGAGATACGGCAAAGATTAGGGCAAAAGAAGAACAGTTAAAGGAAAAATTTAGTAAAGGATAGATAATACAAAGTGGCGTTGAAAAAACACCACTTTTTTGTTATAGTTTTTGAATATGGAATATAAACCAACAATTGGTCTGGAAATACATGCAGAGCTAAATACAAAGAGTAAAATGTTTTGCTCGTGCAAAAACGATCCTAATGAAAAAAGGCCTAATTTTAATATTTGTGAAGTTTGTACTGCTCAACCCGGAACCTTGCCTGTTGCCAATGAAGAAGCCATAAAAAAAGTAATAAAGACTGGTCTAGCTTTAAATTGTAAAATTTTAAAAGAGTCAAAGTTTGATAGAAAGAATTATTTTTACCCTGATATTCCAAAGGGTTATCAAATTTCTCAGTATGACAAACCCTTATGTGAAAACGGGCATTTGGTGGTTAATAGCAAAAAAGTGGGAATCACAAGAATACATTTAGAAGAGGATACTGGAAGCTCTATTCACCCAGATGGGGCAGATTATTCATTGGTAAATTATAATAGAGCAGGGGTTGCACTTATGGAGCTAGTCACAGAACCAGATATTAGCTCTGGCCAAGAAGCTAAAAGTTTTGCTGAAGAATTGCAGTTAATTTTTAGGTATTTGGGAGTTTCTGACGCAGACATGGAAAAAGGTTTGATGAGAGTTGAAGTTAATATTAGTGTAAGTAAAACTAAAAAATTTGGAACTAAAGTTGAGATAAAAAACTTAAACTCTTTTAAAGTTGTACAGAAAGCGATTGATTTTGAAATTGAAAGACAAATAAAATTACTTGAATCGGGTCAGAGTGTAGTTCAAGAAACGAGAGGTTGGCACGATAAAAAAGAAGAAACTTTTAGCCAGAGAGAAAAAGAGTCAGCACATGACTATAGGTATTTTCCAGAGCCAGATTTGCCTCCAATGTCATTTAGTGAAGACTATATAGAAAAAATAAAATCAGAAATTTTAGAGTTGCCTTCTGAAAAAAGAGGAAGATTTAAAAATGAGTATGGATTAGATGAAAAATCAACAGAGGTTTTTGTAGTGCAAAAATATTTTAGTGAATATTTCGAAAAAGTTGCTTCAGAGGTTGACGAGTGGATAGACCAAAAGGATGACAAAGAAATAAAGGGCGCAATAAAGCTAGCCTCAAATTATTTAATATCAGATGTACTGGGAATTTTAGGTGGAAAAGAGTTTAAAGAAGAAAATTTTAAGGTGACTCCAGAAAATTTTGCAGAGTTTATAAAAATGATTCACCAAAGAGAAATTTCAAGTAAGGTTGCTAAAATGCTTTTGGTTGAAATGATAAATACTGGAGGAGATCCATCAGCAATTGTTGAGGAAAATAACTGGAAACAAATAGAAGATAGTGGAGAGTTGGAAAAAGTTATCCAAGAAGTTATCAATAAAAATCCAAAGCCAGTCCAAGATTATAAATCTGGTAATAAAAACGCTATTCAATTTTTATTTGGAAAAGTAATGGCCCAAACCCGAGGCACAGCCAACCCGCAAAAAGTTAGAGAATTACTAGAGAATATGTTAAAATAATTTCAGAACATTGCCAAAGGAGGTTTTAATGAAGGAATTGGGAGTAATGGGAGACAATTATAATTCAAGATGTCCATATTGTGGAGAAATTAGCCACTATGTATGCAATGGAATTAAGATTGAATTTGGTAAGATTAAAGAATTTAAAAAAAATGTTCAAACTGTGGTAAGCTCGTAAAATACTTGGCGCGATATGAAATATGTGTAATAGCAGAAAAATTAAACGACTCAACTAATTCATAGTCCTTGGGAGAATTAAGGATTTTTTATTATGATATAAATTCTTTAATAAGGTTTTCAGCGCTTTTCTTATTTTTTATCCAATGAATTTGTTTATTTCTTTTAAACCAAGTCATTTGTCTTTTTGCAAACTGCTCAATTGATTTTTGTAAATTAGCTACCATCTCTTGGTATGTAATTTTTTCTTGTAAGTATTGGGCAATATATTTATACTCAAGCCCCAGTTCTTCTAATCTTTTGTAGGACACGCCTAATCTGTGAAGTTTTCTGACCTCGGTAATCATTCCTTGATTGAGTCGTTTAATTAAGCGAGTTCTTATAAGCTTTTTCAGAATAGATTGCGGCCTGTTGATTCCAATTTCTAAAGTGCTAAAAGTTTTTTTGGATTTTAAAACCGGTACGGGTTTTTTTGTTGTCATTACAATTTCAATAGCTCTAATTAGTCTGTGGGGATTATTTTTATCAATTTTTTCGGCTCTGTTTGGGTCAATTTTTTTTAGAATTGAAAAAAGTTGACTCACTGATTTTTTAGATAACTTTTTCCTTAATTCAGGATTTGCTTTAACTTTTGGAATATTAATCCCATCAACAACAGATTGTATGTAAAAACCTGTACCGCCAACTAAAAAAGGGACACAGCTCCTTTTATGGATGTCTTTTATTATTTTTTGAGCTAGCTTTTGGAATCGAGCAACACTAAATCTTTTCTTTGGATTAGCAACATTTAAAAGATGATGCTGGACTCCTTGCATTTCTTTTTTTGTGATTTTACCAGACCCTATATTTAGTCCTCTATAAACTTGGCGAGAATCAGCTGAGACAATTTCTCCATTAAACTTTTTAGCAAGTTTTACAGCTAGGTCAGACTTTCCTGAGGCAGTGGGTCCTAGTATTACAATTAACTTCTCATGCATATTATTGGATATCGTCTTTTCTTTCTCTTAAAAAGTATCTCCATCTTTCCAAAAACTCTACGAAGGATGAAAAAGGCATATCAATTAATGCAGAAAAGAAGGCGGCGATTGCATTGTACTGCTTCCATGTATTTGAAAGTAATTTACCGAGCTCTGTAATTGGAAGTATTAATATGTCTGAAATAAACTCAATGAAACCTTCTCTGGTTTCCTCAATTGTTAGTTCTTTAGCCTTTCTTTGAATTGCTTTGCCAGCGAATAAAATTAAGGCAATAAACATTATATTGATAGCAATTGAGGTAATAGGGAAGTGAAAGTAAACAAAAATCCAAACTAATAATCCAAAGGAAATTGTTGCTCCAGCCAAATATATTAAAGAAAGAATCAATCTCATTAAAAGGCTTCTTTTTTTTGATGGGCTTACATCGTAAAAATCCTTCTTTTCATTGTCGTAAACTATTTTCATAGTTTCCATAACGGCCAAGCCTACATTATTTTTTGAAGGCATTTTGACCGTCATTACAAGAAATGTCATCAAGAGAGTTGGTATTAGGACATCAGCAGCAAGAACGATAAAATTAAAAGCTTCGTTAAAAATTTTTGCCAAAATAATCTCAAGTATGACAAGTGAAATTATTTTAGTAATAAAAATAGAGGTAATTGAATAAATAGCAGCCCTCTTTATTTTAAGACCCAAATCTCTTAGTCTAACAAAGTAGGCATTTCTGATATTATTTTCTAGAGCAACCGGGTTTTCAATTTCTTCTGCAATGTTTTCTGATAGCTCTGCAGAAAGAACATCTGAAAGAAGTAGGTAGGGAGTATCAAATCTTTCACAAATTTTGTAAAACCTCTTTTGCATCGGATGCAAAAGAGCAGAATCAATGCTTTTTAATATTTTTTTTATTCCTTGAGATATTTTTAGCAAATCATCTTCTGATGGATTATCCCAGTAAGAGTATTTATATCTTAAAATATTATAACTAATTATTGGTTCATCAAGCTTAAACAAAGACCTCTGCACAGCAATGTATATTTGAACATCTGTATCTTCTCTTTTTAAAAGTCCTCTACTATAAATATTTTCATTAACTCTTATTTTTTTTTGCATTTGAGAAAACATAAAATCTATTAAAGCCATTTCCTTAATAGATGGAGAAAGAGTTTCTTCAATTTCGCAAGCTGCAATTTCAAGTATTTTTGCATAAAACTGCACGCCCGTTTTACCTTTTTTGTATTCTGGATTATTCCTTAAAATAAAAACATACTTGTTTATTATTTTGCTTATATCTGATATTTTGCTTTCAGCTATTTTGTCATTTGAAAAATAACCTCCTCTAATAAGTTCTAAAACCAATGGCTCTGAAATGCTCTGGGCTGAAAAGTCAGAAATCTCCAAATCCAAAAATCTTCTTTTAAGCTTTCTGATAATTGCTGCTCTCCTCATTAAATGTTCTTCCTTCCAATCAATGATTGTACGAATTTGCTCGTAAAAAACAGCAACTCTTGAGGCAACTTCATCAACATGAATTGTGGCTACTCCTTCTTTTGGCTTGAGTGATATTTTCCACAACTGATATTTGTTGACCAACTCTTTTGTTGAGCTTGATAATTCAGGCATGTTATTTTTTATTTTCCATCTCTTCTTTAATTTTTGCACTAAAACTTTCTAGTGACATTTGCCCTAAGTCTCCTTTGCTTCTTTGACGCACGCCCACTGAATTGGCTTGTATCTCTTTTTCTCCCATAATTAAGATGTAAGGAATTTTTTGCATTTCAGCCTCTCTTATTTTTTTACCTAATGTTTCATTTTCACTTCTTAATTCAACTCTCATATTTTCTTTTTCTAATGTAGTCTTTACTTTGTTTGCATAATCTAAGTGTTTTTCAGAAATTGGAATTACAGAGACTTGAACAGGGGATAGCCACAAAGGAAAAGCTCCGGCTGTGTGCTCAATTAAAATTGACATAAATCTTTCAATTGACCCCATAATAGCTGCATGAATCATGACAATTCTTTCTTTTTGGCCCTTTTCATCAATACAGTATAAATCAAAACGTTCTGGTTGATTCATATCGAGTTGTATAGTAGCTACTTGCCATTCTCTTCCAAGCGAGTCTGTAGCCAAAAAATCAAGCTTTGGCCCATAAAAGGCAGCTTCTCCAATTGCCTCATAAAAATCTGTTTTTCTATCTTTAGCCAACTCACGAAGAACTTGCTCTGCATCCAGCCATTGTTCTTTTTTTCCAAGATATTTTTTAAAGTTTTTTGGATCATGCAATGATAATCTTAATTGTAGCTTAAATCCAAAAGACTTATAAAAGGGTTCAACAACTTTATCCCAAATATTTCCCAATTCTTCTTTTATCTGAATAAATCTGCAAAAAACATGTGCATCATCCTGGGTAAAAGCCCTCACCCTTGATAATCCAGACAACTCTCCTGTTTGCTCATCTCTGTAGCACATTGTGCTATTTGCGTAGCGTTGAGGTAATTCACGGTAGCTGAATTGCTTTCTTGAATAAATTTGAGTGTGGTGGGGGCAGTTCATTGGCTTCATTGCAAACTCGTGTCCCTCGCGGGTTTTTACACGAAACAACTCATCTTTGAATTTATCCCAGTGACCTGAAGTTTCATATAACTCTTTTTTAGTAATATGAGGTATCTCTACTTTTTCGTACCCAATCTTATTTCTTAAACTCCAAACATATTCATCAAGCAGGTTTCTTACTAGTGCTCCTCTAGGGGTCCATAATGGCAAACCAGCTCCAACAAGTTCTGAAAAAACAAACAAGTCCAAAGACACACCTAATTTCTTATGGTCTCTTTTTTCCGCCTCCTCCTGCATTTTTAAATAATCATTCAGCTCTTTTTCTGTCTCAAAGGCTACTCCATAGATACGAGTTAACATTTTATTCTTTTCATCTCCTCTCCAATAGGCTCCAGCAATTTTAGTTAACTTAAAGGCATTAGGGTTTATTTCTTTTGTGTTTTCAACATGTCCACCCTTGCACAAGTCCAAAAAATTTCCGTTTTGATAAGTTCCAACAGTCTTTCCCTCAAGCTCTTTGATGATTTCTAATTTATAGGGTGAGTCTTTAAATAATTTTTTTGCAACTATTTTTGAAACTTTTTTGCCAACAAAATTTTGGTTTTCTTTTATTAGCTCCTTCATTCTTGTTTCAATCTTTTGCAGGTCTTCTGCTTTAAAATATTTTGGAAGCTCAATGTCATAATAAAAGCCATTTTCAATTGAAGGGCCAATGGCTAATTTTGCTTTAGGATAAAATTCCATTACCGATGAAGCCAGTAAGTGGGCGAGTGAATGTCTTATTTTTTCTAATTGTGACATGAATTTTGAGTTATTTTATATTAGAATGATATTAACACTTTAATTACCTTTGGTAAATATGAAAAAAATAATTAAAATAGTTATTTTAGGAGTAGTTGTTTTGGTAATTTTTCTTTCATTGTTATTGCTTTTATCAAGTGATAACAGTTTATCTAGGGCATGCCTCAAAGAAGAATGCTTTGAAGTTGAAGTTGCAGATTCTCCAAATGAACAAGAAAGAGGATTGATGTTTTATGAAATCCTGGAAATAAATAAAGGGATGCTGTTTGTTTTTAAAAAAGAATCAAATTATTCATTCTGGATGAAGAATACTCTAATCCCACTAGATATTATTTGGATAAATAAAAACTATGAAGTTATTTTTATTTCAGAGAATGCTCAACCATGTACTGAAGTTTGCGAGCCAATTGACCCAAAGCAAAACGCAAAGTATGTTTTGGAAATAAATGGGGGATTGGTAAGTGAAAAAAACATTAAAGTTGGTGATAAATTATCAATAATTTGGTGAATTTAGTCAAGTTCTGCCACCAAGGACTTGACAAAAAAGCCATAATAGTATAAGTAATAAGTAGGATTAGTTTCGTTTTCGCCCAAGAAAGGAGTTTTCGTGGATCTTGTCCTCAAAAACAAGGCTCGGAGATTTATCTCAGGCGCCGTTGGCGTTGAGATTCCTCTGAAGGTGAGCGCTATTAATCTGATCATGACTGATTGCGATGAATCGCAACTAGTCACGATCAACAGGTGGATGCAGGAATGCGACCACTCAGGTGAACCTCGTAAGACTGTGATCGAGAGGATTCTCAACTACGAATTCAACTCGGTCAACAAACAGGGAGCTGACTGATTGGCTCTCGCAAGGCAAACAATGCCCCGGCTTTCTTTTTGGAGGCCGGGTTTTCTTTTGTGGATAAAATTCTCTTGACATACCTTTTCGTATTTGTTAAAAATATGTTGTGGAATGAGGTGGTTCTTATTCCATTGGATAGTTTCTTTTTCAAGGAGAGCGAAGATGCAAGATAGCACGTTGAAAATTGAACCAGTGAACACCGATAAGAAACCGGGGTTCAGGGGTTATTTCGGCAACCCAGAAGTCGAGACGGTTGACACTGACAACTTTTCGCCCGAAGAGGCCATTATCGCAAAGAGGGATGATCTTCCTTTGCACTCGGCCTAAAAGGCGACTTCAGGTCATTTATAAAATTTACCCTTGCTAAAGGATTAGCAAGGCTTTTTTATTTCCAAATGAATGAGGGAAAAAATTATTAATCGCAATTCATAATTTTATTCCCAAGTGAATGTGGGAAATATGCTTTGCATATTTTAAAGGAACGAGTGAAGAAAATATGCAAAATATATTTTGTATACTGTAAAATTTTATGATTCTTGAGGAGCTATAATTTCTTGAATATCGTCTGCTACAATTTTTATCTCACCATTTCTGTCATCTACTCTTCCTGCAATAAATACTATTTTATTTTCCTGCAAAGCATCTGGATTTTTTTCTAATAAGTTTGGAAAAACTACAATTTCTGTTTTAGCACTCAAATCTTCAAATTTCATAAATAGCATTGGTTTTCCGGTTTTGGTAATAATTTTCTTTACATTATTAATTAATCCGCCCAAAATAATTTTTTTGTTTACAGTTGTTTTGTCAATCTTAGAAATTGGAAAACATTTTGATTCAAAAAGTTTTTTAAATCCGTTCAATGGGTGAGAGCTTACATACAAACCCAAAAGCTCCTTTTCCCAAGTAAGCTTTTCTAAAATCCTAGCTTGAATTGCCGGCTCCAATTTAATATCTGCATTAATAGTTTTTGGAGCAGAGGCAAATAGGCCAATCTGACCGTTTGATTTATTTTTGTTGTTTTCTCTAGCTATTTCTAATAATTTTTCTAAGTTGTGGAGCAATTGGTTTCTTTCAGCAAACTGGTCAAAGGCACCAGCTTTAATTAAGGCTTCCATTGATTTTTTGTTTAAGTCTTTTGATTGAACTCTGGCAATAAAATCTCCAATTGATTTGAACTGCCTTGCTTTTTTTCTTTCTTCTACAACTGCGTCAATTATATTCACGCCAACATTTTTAATTGCTAAAAGTCCAAATCTAATTTTTCCTCCCTTTTCACCTGGGGCATTTGGAACAACAGTAAAGTTTTTTAAAGACTCATTAATGTTTGGAGGCAAAACTTCAATTTCCATTTTTTTACACTCTTCAATTAAAAGAGCAATTCTTTCAACATCAGTTTTTTCAGAGGTTAAAACGCTTGCCATAAATTCAACGGGGTAGTGAGCTTTTAGGTAGGCAGTTTGATAGGCAATTGTAGCGTAGGCAGCACTATGAGATTTGTTAAATCCATAAGCTGCAAATGGCAAAATCCACTGCCAAAGTTCTTCAGCTATTTTTTTAGACGTTCCTTTCTTTACGCAACCGTCAATAAATTTTTTCTCTTGAGCGTCTAGAAGCTCTTTAATTTTTTTACCAACAGCTTTTCTTAAAACATCGGCCTCGCCCAAAGTGAAACCAGCAATTTCTTGAGCTAGTTTCATTAACTGCTCTTGGTAAATCATGATTCCCTGTGTGTTTTTTAAAATTGGCTCTAACTCTGGCAAAATGTATTCAATTTTTTGTTTTCTATGTTTTCTTTCAATATAGTCTGGAATAAATTGCATTGGGCCTGGTCTGTATAGAGCCACCATAGCAACAATATCTTCAAATTCGGTTGGCTTTAATTCTTTTAAATATCTTTTCATTCCGTCTGATTCTAACTGGAAAATTGATGTGGTAATTGCATCTTGCAAAAGCTTGTAGGTTTTTTCGTCATCATAGGGGATGTTATCAATATCTATTTTTTCATTTCTTATGACAAAAATTCGAGCTAAAGTATCTTCAATAATAGTTAAGTTTTTTAAGCCCAAAAAATCCATTTTAAGAAGACCTAAGTCTTCAATGGCATGCATTTCATATTGAGTGACGATTGTGTCATCTTGACCGGGTGGATTTTGAAGAGGAACCAAATCTGTTAAGGGTTTTGCAGAAATAACCACTCCACAGGCATGAGTTGATGCGTGTCTGGCAACTCCTTCAAGTTTTAACCCCAAATCAATTAACTTTTTAGCTTGTGGATCTGTTCTATATAAATCTTTAAATTCGCCAACTTTTTCTAATGTTTCTGATAAATCCATTCCAAAAGGAACCATTTTTGCTAAAGTGTCGCAATAGCTATAAGCATATCCTAGAGCTCTGCCTACATCACGAATTACGGCTCGGGCGGCCATTGTTCCAAATGTAATAATTTGGGCAACATGATCTTTGCCGTACTTTTCTCCAACATATTTTATAACTTCATCTCTTCTTCTATCTGTAAAGTCAATATCAATATCGGGCATGGCAATTCTTTCAGGGTTTAAAAATCTCTCAAAAAGCAAGTCATACTTTAAAGGGTTAACGTTTGTAATATTTGTTGCATAGCAAACTAGTGACCCTCCAGCAGACCCACGGCCGGGTCCCACTACAATTCTGTTATCTTTTGCCCAGTTAACAAAGTCTTGAACAATTAATATATATGGAGCAAATCCCGTTTTGTTAATTACAGAAAGCTCAAAGTCCAGTCTTTCTTTCATTTGAGCTGTAATATTTTCACCAAATCTTTTTTTTAGTCCCTCATTACAAAGCTCTGTTAAATATTGCTCTGATGTTTTTCCTTCTGGCAATGAAAAACTAGGAATCTGAACTTTTCCCAATTCCAAATCAAAGTTGCACAAGTCAACAATTTTTTGAGTGTTTTGAATGGCTTCTGGAAAATCTTTGAAATTTTCAAGCATTACTTCTGGCGAAAGCATAGAAAAGTCATCAATTTTTAAAGAAAGTCTTTCGGGGTCATTTATGTCAGCACCAGTGTTTATAAGCATTAAAACATCTTGAGCTTCTGCGTCTTCTGGTCTTAAATAATGAATGTCGTTTGTTGCAATTAGTGGGATACCGGTTTTCTTTGATAATTCAACTAGTTTTTTGTTTAGGGTTTGTTGCTCTGGCAGGTTTTTGTGATATTGAAGCTCTAAATAAAAACTGTCTTTACCAAATAATTTTTCATAACGCTTTGCGAGGGCTTCTGCCTCCTCAAGTTTGTTTGCCATTAAAAGTTTTGGTATTTTTCCGTTTAAACAGGCAGATGTTCCAATTAACCCTTCGGCGTATTGGTCCAAAATCTCTTCATCTATTCTTGGTTTATAGTAAAAACCTTCAAGATGGGCTTTTGTGACAAGTTTCACCAAATTTTCATAGCCTTTTTGATTTTTTACCAACAAAATCATGTGGTAGCTTTTTGAGTCAATATTTGGTCTTTTGTCCAATCTTGATTCTGTAGCAACATAAACTTCACACCCTATAATTGGTTTTACGCCTCTTTTTTTAGCTTCTTTGTAAAACTCAATTGAGCCATACAAAACTCCGTGGTCTGTTAAGGCAACAGAATCCATGCCCAATTCCTTTACATAATCAACAAGATCTGGAATTTTTGGCAATCCATCAAGAAGAGAGTAGTGTGAATGGGTGTGTAAATGTGTAAATTTTATTTTCTCTGCCATTAAATGTAAGTTTTAATTATGTATTTTAGTTTTATTTTACAATTCAAACAAGCATTGACATATTGTTTTTTTAGTTATATTATTTTAAAAAGCATCTCAAATGAAAGGAGCCTAGCATGATGTTTTTACTGCTCATTGTAATGCCTGCGATTTTGATTGTTTCATTTATTTTTTACGTCTTTTTATCAAGTCATATTCAATCAAAGAGAATAATAGAAGAATCAAGGCACCGTGAAAGAGAAAAAAAAGAATGCTCTGATTGCGGATACGAATCTGACAGCGGAATTCATATGTGCAAAGGGTCGCGCCAAGAGTTTTAGATAATATCATTCTCTAGGAGGTTTTCATGAAAAAGATTACAGCTGAATTTGAAAAATACCAAAAAAGAGAAATTGAACGAATAAAAATTCAAAATGCTGGCACAATATATGAAGGTTATATTGAAGACTTGGTTATTGTTGAATACTATATGGAAGAGGACAAGTCACCCTTTGAATGTGATGGTGATTGTTCAGAAATTGAAAATTTCAAGAAAGATCTTTTTAAAGAACTGCTCAAAATTGATAGTGAGTACCAGTCAAGGTACTACGTATCAGCCAACTAATAAGCCCACAATATGTAGGGCTTTTTTATTATCTCTTGTGTTTGTCCGCGAGCGTTAGCTCGCGGACAAACACAAGCCCGTAGCTCCGCCAGCAGGCGGGGTGCAGGTAATAACATAAATCCGTAGCGTTTTATGCATAAGCGTAAAACGCGAGGTACTCATCAGAGTACTACGGGCTTATGCCCATGGATTTCTATTATTTTTTTGCTAAGATTCAATTATGAAATATCCTAATTTTAATGAGGAAAAAAAATTATGGAATCATGGGTTAAGTTATGTGATTGGATTAGATGAGGCGGGGCGAGGCCCTTTAGCTGGCCCAGTGGTTGCAGCAGCAGTATGCTTAGATTATTTAAAATTAAAAAATTTAAAAATTTTTGAAAATTGGAAATTAGAAATTGAAAATTTAGGGGTTAGAGATTCTAAAAAATTATCTTCAAAGAAGCGAGAATTATTATATGAGACGCTGACGTCAGATAAATTTTTACGATGGGGGATTGGTGTTGTTTGGGAGGACATAATAGATAAAGTAAATATTTTGGAAGCAACTAAGTTGGCAATGAAAATAGCTGTTGATGATATCTTTAAAAAATACGGCAATGAAGCTGAATTTTTAATTATTGATGGTAATTTCATACTGCCTGATATGAATATAAGCCAAAAATCAATTATATCAGCAGATAGCAAAGTTTTTTCATGCTCGGCTTCCGGAATTATAGCCAAGGTTTCAAGAGATAATATAATGAAAGAGATGCATTTGACATATCCAGACTACGGCTTTGATAAACACAAGGGATATGGCACGAAAGCACATATAGATGCCCTTAAAAATCTGGGACCATGTAAAATTCATAGAAAAACATTTTACCCAGTAAGCAGTATTTACAAAAGTCAGGTTATCTGATAAGATACAAATCAATGTTTAGTCTTTAGTGTTTGGTATTTAGTTTTCACTAAATCCTAAGTCCTAAATACTAAATCCTAAAAAAGTGGCAGTTCCAAAAAGACGCAGATCGAGTTCAGCATCAAGACAACGCAGGATGCATATTTTTATAAATCCTGCTGCTTTTACTTTGTGTAAAAAATGTGGTAAGTCAATCAGACCTCACGTGGTTTGCTCGCATTGCGGTTTTTATAAAGGTAAAGAAGTTATAAATGTTTTAAGTAAATTAGATAAAAAAGAAAAAAAGCATAAAGAAAAAGAAATTCAAGAGCTAGAAAAAGTTCAGAAGAAGGAATCTCCTCTAAAAATGGATGACTTATCAAAACAATAGAATTTTGGGATATGGTGTATAGGGTGTAGTTAAAACTAAATCCTAAATCCTAAATCCTAAATCCTAAACAATGGCAAGTAGGCACTTATCACGGTCAATAGTAATGCAAAGCCTTTATGAGTGGGATTTTTACGGCAAAAAAGATGGTAGTCTTAATTTGATTATAGAAAGAAATATTCATGACTTTGGTCCGGGATTAGAAGACTTGGACTTTGTAAGAAATCTTGCCTTTGGAATAAAAAGCCACTTATTAAGTCTTGATAAGATTATTGAAAAGGCCGCTCCCGAATGGCCTATTGCCCAGATACCTCTTGTTGATAGAAATGTGTTAAGAATAGGATTGTATGAATTGCTCTATGCAAATAAAGATGAAGTTCCCCCAAAAGTTGCAATAAACGAATCAATTGAATTAGCAAAAACTTTTTCTGGAAAAGTCTCTGGAAAATTTATTAACGGAGTTTTGGGTACAATATATAAGCAATTAGAAGAAAATAAAAATATAGAAACCTAAAAATTTAAAATTTACTTTTAAGTTTTTAATTTTTTAGATTTTTACTGCTAATGAAAGATTTTTCTCCATTAGAAAAAAAGCTAGGGGTAAAGTTTAAAAACAAGGACCTACTTACTCAAGCATTTGTTCACAGGTCTTATTTAAACGAAAACCCCGAATTGGGTTTAGAGCAGAATGAAAGACTCGAGTTTTTAGGAGATGCGGTTTTAGAACTTGTTGTCACAGAGCATTTATATAAAGAGTTTCCAGATAAAGCAGAAGGAGAACTTACAAACTGGAGAGCAGCCTTGGTTAACGCAAAAATGCTTTCAACTTTGGCAGAAGAATTGGGTTTTAATAATTTTTTATTGCTTTCGCGGGGAGAGGCAAAAGAGTTGGGAAAAGCAAGACAGTATATTTTAGCCAACACATATGAATCATTTGTGGGATCTCTTTATCTTGACTTGGGCTATCAAGAATCAGAAAAATTTATAAAAAAATACTTATTGCCAAAACTTCCAGAGATAATTGAAAAAAAACTTTATAAAGATGCAAAATCATACTTTCAAGAACAGTCTCAAGATAAGGTTGGAGTCACTCCAGCCTATAAAGTAATTAAAGAATGGGGGCCAGACCACAAGAAAAAGTTTACAGTAGGAGTTTATTTAGATAACGACTTAGTTGCAGAGGGTGAAGGATACTCAAAGCAGGAGGCAGAAGAGGAGGCAGCTAAAAAAGCATTGGAAGTTAAAAAATGGAGCTCAAAGTAGCATCCTCTTGAAAATAGTAATAAAGTATTATAATATATCTTCATGCTTACAATAAGACTTACAAGAAAGGGAAAAAAGAACCAACCATTTTTTAGGGTGGTTGTTGTTGATAAAAAAAGATCTTCAAAGGGCGGAAGAGCTGTTGAGATTTTAGGATATGTTGATCCACTAACAAAAAAGAAATCATTTAAAAAAGACAGAGTTTTGCACTGGATTAAAATGGGGGCTCAACCTTCACCAACAATGCATAACTTGCTTGTTTCAGAAAAAATTATTGAAGATAAAAAAATAGCAAAGTTTAAAAAGACTAAAAAGGCAAAAACAGCAGAACTTGCCAAAAAAGCAGAAGAGGTAAGGGCTCAAGTAGCAGAATCAGCTCCAGTTGAGACTCCTGCAGTTGCAGAAGAGCCAAAAGTAGAAACTCCATCCTCCGACGCCAAGGCTATGGAGGACAAGGAAGAGAAGCCAGTAGAAGCACCAAAGGAATAGTAATTACCTATAAATATATGTAAAAAGCCTCCTTCTGGAGGCTTTTTTGTGGGTATTGTAAAATGGGGTAAAAGACTTGACAAGGTATTATATAGGTGGTATAACAGAGCTACAGGATAAATAAGTAAATACCCCTTGTCTGCCGATATGCAGACACCCTTTTTTCAGATCACCGTTGGTCTACGCTTAGCTATTCTAATAACGGCATGCCGTCATTAGATATAAAATAGCGAAGTCGGGATTGAGGATGATTTGAAAGAAGGGAATTTTTAAAAAAGAAAGGAGGATTTCATGGAAGAGTATGTTGAGCTTTTTCCGGAGGAGACGGAAGAAGCAAAAGAGGTTTCTTTTAAGGCTCAGGATGAGCCAAAATTGGAACCCGAAGATGTTGAACGCCTGAAGGCGTTTAACAAAAAGTGGAGTGAGCGCCTACGAGGGCGCCCATTTCGCAGATAAAAAGGGAAACATCAATGATTGTTTGTTTCCCCTTTCCCCAAGATTATAATCAGTTATAATTTTAAGGAAGGCACTTAACTCAAATGAAAGGAGGAAAAAGTGTCTGATTCACAAATGCTCTACCTCATGATCTTAGTTGCCAGCTGGATTATTTTCCAGCTGGCAACTTGGAAAGTTGCAGAGCTTGCTCTGAAGCTTTCCCGAGAGCATGGAGCTCGCCGTGGAAGGCAAGGATGTCAGCATGGAGGTTGTTCTTTAGGTGGGGGTGGACTACCATCCCGCCAACGTTGACTCAAAAAAAGATTCATGGGGAAGTTGAAACTTCTCCGTGAATTCAAGTGATATGCTGACTTCGTTCAGCGTATCACCCCTTTTCTAAGATTATTAATTTAATATTTTTAGAAAAGGGGTGCCCCTTTACCCTCGCACTTTGGGTGATAAAAGTGTGCATGGCAATCTTGGAGATAAGCCATGGGTTCATTTGCGGAGCGAATGGTTAACGGGATGAGGGCGAGGACGGCGGAGTTCTCGCGTAAGTCCATGGTAAAGGCGGTTCAAACTGAATCGCCGAGGCGGGTGGTAATCATTTTCACCCCCGTGCACTTGCCGATGGGAGTGAAGCTCCCACGGCATCCCAAGTTCGTAAGTTGGACCGGCAAGCGTTGCCGGCACATCAGCTAACAACATGGCCGAGCGTCGCGACAAAATCGCAGACGCTCGGCCCCTACTTTCAAATCATTAACTGAATGAATAGATATCCATGTTTAATCTGATTTTATAGAAATAACAGATGTCGCGAAATTAGTGGTTTGAAAGAAGGGAGTAATTCATCAAGTGGTCTTATACGCGTGTATGAGAATTTTGATGAAGGTTTTCTTTCGGGAGTTCTTTAATGACAATGTCTCAAGTGGTCGCGGTGGCGGTTGCGTTGGTTGGAGTCATGGTCCTGGTAGGGTCATTTCTTTTCAAGAAGAAAAGACCCGCACGCTCTGGAGAGCGTCGGCAACTGCCTCAGACCGCATCGGTCCTAGCCGGCTACTTCGGAACGATGCGTTCTGAAGCATTTAGCAAAATGGATCCCGTGAAAGCGGGAACGGGAACGCTTGAGCTCTTGGATTCTCTCCAAGGCGAGGGAGTTAGTCTCCTTCGGGCTATCGCTAGTGACGCGATGGCTCGAGAACAGCTTCCTGAAATGCACGATCCTGGAACTCAGGCTTTTTCTCAAGTCAGCTCTGCCATTGGCGACGTTTGTCGCCAGTTGCAAAAAGCTGGCTATAATTAACAACACATGGCCGAGCGTCGCGACAAAATCGCAGACGCTCGGCCCCTACTTTCAAATCATTAGTTGAATAATTAATCACTGACTACTCAAATAGAAAAGCAGTAGAATTTCAGAATGATAGAACGATTTAGTGGTTTGAAAGTAGGGCATGGTGCACTACAATAAAAAAGGAGGCAGAAATGCCAAGGATTTCCTACAATGGTCGGCGTCTCGTCGCCGTTGTGAAACAGGCGCGTGCTGTTGATGCTTTCAAACATCAACAGCAAAAAAACCTCGCCGACGAGGCGAGGCGCGAATTCTCCGACATCTTCACGGTGTCGGAGTTGAAGAGGTTGACTTCGTCGCCTTCTTTAAGGCCAATCGGGAAGACCCCGATTGGTAAGAGTTAATATGGGGCATGGATGAAAATCCCTCTGCCCCTTTTCTTTTATAGAAATTTGACAAGAATGGTAAATTAAGTACAATGATAATTGAATTGCAGAATGTCGAACTGCAGAAAGATTATTAACAATTAACAGAAAGACAATGGCAAAAGATTTTGATGTAGAGTTTCTAGAATATGTTGTCAAAGCTTTGGTAGACAACCCAAAAGATGTCAGCGTAGAGAGAAAAGTTGACGAAATGGGAGTATTGCTTTCATTGAAGGTTAACCCAGCAGATATGGGTCAAATCATTGGAAGAGAAGGATCTACAGCTAAGGCAATCAGAAACTTGGTAAGAATTGTTGGCTTGAAGAATCACGCTAGGGTAAACCTTAAGATTGAGGAACCAGAAGGCGGAAGAGCTCCAAGACCAGAAAAGAAAGAAATGTCAGACATTGATAACATTTCACTTTAAATTTTAAAATCAAAAAAGGCGCACTTGCGCCTTTTTTGATTGTATTGTATTATTGTAAAATGATTAAATTTGATATTATTACAATTTTTCCAAAAATTTTTGACTCTTATATCGCCGAGAGCTTAATTGCGCGCGCCCAAAAAAAGAGCTTAATTAAAATAAATATTAATAATTTACGAGACTTTACTACAGATAATCATAAAACCGTTGACGACAGGCCTTTTGGCGGGGGTTTGGGGATGGTTTTAAAAGTAGAGCCAATTTTAAAAGCAGTAAAGAAGATAAAAAAGATCAAGAAATCAAAAGTTATTTTGTTTACGCCAAGGGGGAAAAAGTTTACGCAAAAATTAGCATATCAACTTTCAAAACAAAACCAAATAATTTTTATTTGTGGCAGATATGAAGGGGTGGATGAAAGGGTAGCAAAACATGTTGCAGATATGGAAATTTCTATTGGAGATTATGACTTAATGGGGGGTGAGCTTCCTGCAATGGTGGCAATTGAGGCAATTTCAAGGTTAGTTCCCGGAGTTTTGGGAAAAGAAGCTTTACTTAAGGAAAGAATCACAAAAAGCGGGGGATTCATAGAATATGCTCAATATACTAGGCCTGAAATATTCAAATCAGAAATCAAAAATCAAAAATCAAAAATTTGGAGGGTGCCAAAATTATTGCTTTCTGGTGACCATAAAAAAATTGAGGAATGGAAGAAAAACCACGGAAAGACTATTGAGTAAAGATAATTTTTGTGGTAAAAATCAATTCATAGACGGGCGCGTGGCTGAGCAGCAAAGGCATCAGACTGTAAATCTGACGGTCCCTGACCTTCGTAGGTGCAAGTCCTACCG
>VGLO01000014.1 GCA_016866675.1 Candidatus Staskawiczbacteria bacterium
TGCAAGTGAATAGGCTATCAATGTACTATGGTATAATAGTAGCACTTTTAATATAACTTGTCAATAGTTGGTTTTCTTAGTAACTCTCTGGTAATTTGTAGGAGAGAAATAAAGAGAGTTGCGGGGAGACGGCCGAGACATTCGTCTTGTTCCAGTCATTGTCGAGCCAGTTGTAGTTCCAGTTCCACTCACCATCATCATTGCGGTAGAGATACAGGACGTTCCGGTTGCCGTTCGGGTTCTCAAGAATTGTATAAAGTGCCATCACAACCACTACTCCTTGAATACTCTCAGAGTTGAATCGTATTTGGTATTTCAAATACCGTAGCACTTTAGACCAAGTATCTTTATTTTTTAAAGCTTTTACATATCCTCCGCATATAACCGTAATCATAAGCGATCTCAATATGTAATTACTGGATTCGGCCGCCCAAAACCGTGATCTTGAGCATGATTCGCCTAGTACCACCAGTATTGTAGCACGAAAAAAGCCCTTTGCATGTCATCGTGACGTACAAAGGGCAACATTTCCAAGGACAAGGGTCAAAACCCAAGTCCAAAGAACTAAGATACTTGCGGGGAGACGGCCGAGACATTCGTCTCGAACCAGGCAACGCCGAGCCAGCCGTAGAACCAGCGCCACACACCATCACCATAGCGGTAGAGATACAGGACGCTCCGGTTGCCGTACGGGCTCTCAAGAACATCGCCAAAGAAATCCATATAGACGACGCCCTTGTCCCGGTAAAGCTGTCCGAGAACGCTGTTCTCTACATCACCCTTCTTTTGGTGCTCCTGGTAATCCAGCAAGAGCCCCATGAAAACGGTGGCACCGTACCGGATGCGACCAGAATCCTTCTTTAATCTCGCGAGCTTTTCCTCGCCCGTGATCCAGGGCTTTTGGCTCCGGAGATCCTCTTTCGTGAGGCAGTGGAGGAAATCCACTTCTGAGAAGTCGACTTCCGTAAGTGAACAGGACCTCGTGTCCTGTTCATCGGCAAGGAGCTTCCACCCCTTGCTGATGAATTCCACTGGATCGAAACGGGCCGTGTCAACACGGAGACTATCGGGTTTCTGTGGAGGCATGAGAGCTTCACGAAGGACCTTTTGGAGGTCTTTCGGATTCTCGATCCATCGCTGGCGTATCCGTTCGGGCATGTCGTCCGCCGGAACGTTCTTGACCAGAACTGAGAGAAACTCTTGAACTTGAGACATGGCGCATTCCCCTTTCTTGGCATTCGCCACTGCTTGACCAACCGAAGTGGCAGTCACAGCCAGTAACCCATGTTTAAAACCCAACATTAAACAAGAGCTTTTGGCTATGACTGCACAATTTTGCAAGTGAATAGGCTATCAATGTACTATGGTATAATAGTAGCACTTTTAATATAACTTGTCAATAGTTGGTTTTCTTAGTAACTCTCTGGTAATTTGTCGGTCGTCCCAAGGAATCTTTTTACCATTTTCAAGACACATCAATGGTTCTGACCCTTTTCCTGTAATTATCACCTTATCTCCTTTTTGCGCCAACACAAAGGCCTTTTTTATAGCCTCCTTTCTATCTATAACAATATTGTAAGGATGGTTCTCTATTCCACTTGCAACCTGCTCCATAATTTCTAATGGGTCTTCATCATATGGATCCTCGTTTGTAATTATAATTTCTTTACAATATTGCTCTGCTAGTTTTCCAAGCTCTGGTCTCTTCCACTTATCTCTGCCACCTCCGCAAGATCCCAAAACACAGACTAATTTTTTACCAAGAGATTTGTATGCTTGTTTGAGCTGTTCTGGAGTATGGGCGTAATCTACCACAACCAAAAATGGATCTCTTGCCACAACCTCCATTCTGCCAGGAATACTTAAAACTTTTTCTAATGCGGTTTTACATATCTGAACAGACAAACCATAATTTTCAGCAACAGCAATTGCCGATAAAGCATTATAAACATTAAAGCTTCCTAATAAATTTAATTTAATCTGAATTCCACTTACCTCAAAACTTGAATCTGAAACGCTTTTTGCCATTACATCTGCTGGTTTATCTATTCCAAAGGTGACCGTTTTTTTTGATGGATGATTCAAAAAATATTTTGCATTTTCATCATCCCTATTTATTATGTGAGAGCCCCTTGTTGCCAAAAATAATTTTATTTTTTCGTTTCTGTAATTTTCAAATCCTCCATGTGACTCTATGTGCTCGCGACTTAAATTTGTAAAAACAACTGAATCAAAGTTTATAAATTTGTGTCTCTTTTGTTTAATTCCCTCTGAAGTCACTTCTAAAACAGCGTATTTACATTTTTCGTCCGTGGCCTGTTTTAAAAACTTTTGTATTTTAAAACGTCCCGGCATTGTCATTTTTAACTCATTTTTTGATTCTTTGTCTCCAATTTTAAATCTAACAGAAGACATTGAGGCAACCCTACTTCCAGATTCTTCTAGAATTCTTGAAATAAAATCTACGGTAGTGGATTTACCACTTGTTCCTGTCACCCCAATAACTATTAATTTACTTGAGGGAAACCCAAAAATTAAGGCTCCAAAAAAGGCCCACAACCAAAAATAAAAATCCAACAGAAAAGTTGGTGTTATTTTTTTAATTATCTCTTTTATACTCATTGGTTATAATTTAACATATGAAGTGAATAAAAAAAAGCTGACATACGCCAGCCGTAATACATCTAAGTCTTTTGTATCAAGTTTTTCCAAGATTTTTTAGCGACAACTTAACCCTTTCTTCAATATTTTTAACTTTAGGGTCAACCTTACTTAAAGCATCTCTTGCTTGTTGTTTTGTAAAACCAAGTTGAGTTAGTGCATCTTCGGCTGGATCTGCTCCTGATTTTTTTTGCCCACTCAACAATTTTATTTTTCCGGTTAACTCCAAAATAATTGTCATTGCTTTTTTTGCGCCAATCCCGGGTATCCCTTCAAAAATCTTTTCGTCTTGGGCCAAAATCCTGTCTTTTATTCTTTCTAGTGGTCCAAGCGTAGATATTTCAAGAGCTGCCTTTGGCCCTACTCCATGTATATCCATTAAAGTTTCGAAAAAATCCAACTCTTCATATGTTAAAAATCCATACAAATCAGAAGCATCTTCTTTTATATTATGAAAGCAGAATAGTTTTACATTATCTAAACTTTCTGGTAGCTTTAACAAGGTTTGGCGAGACAAAAAAACTTTATAGCCAATATTTGCCACTTCAAGTATGATAAACCTATCATGCTTTAAAATTATTTTACCGTTTAAATAAGAAATCATATTAAGTCAATTCTATATGAATTTTAAACTAATATCAAAATATACTCCCAAGGGAGACCAGCCACAGGCCATAAAAAAGCTGACAGAAAATATAAAAAAGGGCATAAAAAGCCAGGTTCTTTTAGGTGTGACTGGGTCTGGTAAAACTTTTACCATGGCCTCCGTGATTGATAAAATACAAAAGCCAACCTTAATTATCTCTCCGAATAAAACTTTGGCAGCCCAACTCTATCAAGAGTTTAAAGACTTTTTTCCAAACAATGGGGTTCACTATTTTGTTTCTTATTATGACTACTACCAGCCTGAAGCCTACATACCTCAAACTGACACATATATAGAAAAGGATTCAAAGGTTAATGAAGAGATAGACAGAATGAGACATAGGGCCACCCAAGACTTACTTTCAAGAAAAGATGTAATTGTAGTGGCGTCTGTTTCTTGTATATATAACATTGGTTCTCCAGAAAACTACCAAAGCGTTTCTTTTGAAATAAAAAGTGGACAAAAAATAAATCGCAAAGAATTTATTTCTCACCTAATAAGTCTGCAGTACAAGAGAAACGATATTGAATTAAAACCGGGCAACTTTCGTGTTAGGGGAGAAATAATTGAAATTTATTTGGTGACAGGAGAAAAGATTATAAGAATTGAACTTTCAGGAAACTCAATAAGCAAAATTTCTTTGTCTAATGGAAAAGTTGACTCGCTTTTTTTAGAAACTAAAGAAAGTATTAAATTGTTTCCGGCAACCTTTTGGGTTGCTCCGCAAACCAAACTCAATATTGCAATAACTAATATAAGAAGCGAGCTTGAGGAAAGATTAAAAGTTTTAAAAAAACAGAAAAAACTTGTTGAAGCTCAAAGACTAGAACAAAAGACAAATTATGACTTAGAAATGATACAAGAAACTGGATTTTGCCATGGAATTGAAAACTACTCAAGACAACTAGAGTTTAGAGAAGCAGGGTCGCCTCCCTTTTCTCTTATTGATTATTTTAGGCACCAAAATAAAGATGGATTTTTAATGTTTATTGACGAGTCACACATTGCCACACCCCAAATAAGAGCCATGTCTGTACAAGATAGAATAAGAAAAGAAACCTTGATTGATTTTGGTTTTCGATTACCTTCAGCAGTAGATAATAGACCATTAAAGTTTGCGGAGTTTTTAGAAAGACAACCAGAGACAACTTATGTTTCAGCTACTCCCGCTGAGTACGAATTAGCTTTAGCCAGAAAAAATGTAGTAGAGCAATTAATAAGGCCCACTGGCTTACTTGAGCCAAAAATAGAAATTAAAAAAACAGAAAACCAAATTCAAGATTTAATTGTAGAAATAAAAAAAGTCATATCTCAAAAACAACGAGTATTGGTTGTCACTTTAACAAAGCGGTTGGCAGAAGAAATTTCAGATTATTTAATTGACAAGGGAATTAAAACCCAATACCTTCACTCTGAAGTAAAAACGATGGAGCGTCCTGAAATATTAAAAAAATTAAGACTGGGAGAATTTGATGTTTTAGTTGGTATTAATTTACTAAGAGAAGGTTTGGATTTACCAGAAGTTTCTTTAATTGCAATTTTAGATGCTGATAAAGAAGGTTTCTTAAGAAATAAAACTACTCTTATTCAAACAATGGGCAGAGCAGCTCGTCACAAAGATGGTAGAGTAATTTTGTATGCAGATAAAATGACGGGGTCAATGAAGTCAGCCATTGATGAAATAAACAGAAGAAGAAAAATACAAGAAGACTATAACAAAAAAAATAATATTGAGCCTTCAGCTATTATAAAAGATATTAGAGATTGGGGATTTTCAAAAGAAGAAGATATAGAAGAGGAATTCCATTGGCTAGAAGACCCCTCAACAAATTTAGGGCAAGCAAAAAAACTCCTTGAGAAAGAGATGAAAGAAGCTGTAAAAAATTTAGACTTTGAGCGAGCGGCCCAACTAAGAGATTTAATTGATAAAATAAAAAACAATAAATCTTAATCAAAAAACAGCCCAACGGCTGTTTTTTTGATTTGCTTATCTAGAGCCATTTCCAAAATTTCCAAGTAGCATTTTTCTTTCTTTCCTGCCACCAATCTTTTATTCCTCCACCCACCTCTTTACCCCAAAATTCCTTTAGATCTTTTTTTAAGCTATCAGAATTTATTTTATCTCCTTTCCACCAAAAACGTACTAGTGGTAATGGATTAGCCCTATCTACTTCTTTAAGTGCCTCATTATATTTATCTCCTACTTTTTCCTCACCCTCTAAGCCTAAAATATCTTCTCTTATTTCTTTGCCAGCTTTTTTAAAAACACCCCTACCTTCTTTATCTTTTCCAAAGATATCTTTTAACTCTATTTTAAGTTTCCCCCAAAATCCTTTTGACCAGTATTCTTCTGATTTATTCACCTTAGGTACCACCTTTGAATCGTCCAATGTTCCTAAAGAACCTAGCTCTTCATCTTCCTTTTTCTTCCTTTCTAAAAATTCGTCCCACTCTCTATCCATCTCTACTTCTAATGCTTCTTTTTCCTTTCTCTTCTTTAGATTAGAAGGCTCACCAATACCATCACCTAAATCTTCCTCCATACTTGCCTTTAAATCACTTGATAATATTTGGGCATCTCTTTTGTCTTTTTCTGCAAAATAATCTTTATTACTTTCAAAATCCGTGTCAAAATCATCATTACTATACTCAATATCATTTTTTAATTCAGGTTCACTAATTTTTGACATAGACACCCTCGCTTCAATCTCATCCTTAATTTCACCCTTTTTTATCTTCTCGCTTAAATCTTTAGTTATTTTTAAAAATCCATCACTGCTTTGATCTGCTCTCTCAAGAACACCACTCCTTATTGATACTATGCCTATTATGGCCTCACATTGTTTTTTAAGACTCTCTATTTGCTTTTCAGTAAGCTTTTTTTCATCAACCTGTTTTTTTTCTTTTGGACTAAGGTATTTTTTAACCAATTCCTTCTCATCATTACTCCAATCTAAAACCTCTTTTCCACTGCTTAAAATATCAATGATGTTTTTTGCTTTTGATTCCGTTCTTTTCAAAAACTCTTCTGTCTTGCTTTTGGCCCTCAGATTTATATCACCCTCCATTGTATCTAAAACTTGGTCTGATAAAGTCTCGCCGGCGCCTATATCTTTACCAGTTTTTAATTCGCCTTCCATATTTTTCATTTTTATTGTCTTTTAAATTATATGATTATATCATTTATATATCCCCTTGCAAAGTTTATGATTATCTGTTAGTATAATCAATTATGGCTATTACAAAATCAGCTAAAAAGGCTATTCGCCAAAGCAAAAAGAGAAGGATTAGAAACCTTGACTACTTAACTAAGTTAAGAGGTTTAATAAAGGAAACCAAGTCTTTTGCTGTACAAAAAAAGACAAAGGAGGCAATTGATATGTTGCCTAAAGTTTATCAGGCATTAGACAAAGCAGCCAAAGCCGGCGTAATTAAGAAAAATAACGCTTCGAGAAAAAAGTCTAGAATTACTAAATTATTAGGCAAGATCAAATAAAAAACCGCCCGAGTGGGCGGTTTTTTATTTTTCAGTATTTTTGTATTTATTATAATAACTATTATCTGCCATAAATAAATCTCCTGCCTTATGTCTCAACGCCTCACTAAGACTACTATCAAATAAATTGAGTCCTTTAAACTCTTTTTTTACAATACCTCTTAAACTATTATTTCGAGACTTATTAATTTCAGACATATTTCTTTTAAAAAAACCTGCTTCAATAAATATATCCTTTAAATGATTTTCTATTTTATTTAATGATTCTATAATGCCATCATATTGTCCTCTTTTTAAGAAAACTTCTCTCAAATCATCAAAACTATTTGCCTCTTTAATTTCTTGTTTGAAAAGGCTCATTGCTTTTTCTAAATCAACTTTATCAATCTCAACCGTTGGAGCCTCATGTTTATCTGGCTTCCACTGAGATTCATTTGAACTACTTTCGTCTTTGGGTTTTTCTGGGTTCATATTATATTTTAGATATTAATAAATCCAATGCCATTTCTGGTTCTATTCTACCAGACTTAATATCAGAATCAATTATGAAAATACTTTTGTATATTCCCCGCAACTGTTCTTGGCTAAACTGACTGCAAACAAAATAGTTCTTTTTTACCACATATGGATGCAACCCGCTTTTTTTAACAATTGAAGCATACATTAAGCCTTTGTTTGCCAATTCTTTAATTACAAGTAAATTTTTAAACTGATAAGCTATCATTGAGAGAAGATATAGCGGACTATCTCCTCCATCTATATGCTTTTTCATAAACTCTAAAGCCTGTTTTTTATTTCTTGAGGCTAAAGCATCTATTGTTTTGAAAATATCGTTTTCAATTTTGGGCTTCACCTGAATCTCAACATCTTCTTTTTTAATAGTTGTGCCATTTTTAAAAGCAGATAATTTATTTATTTCTTGATAAAGTCTCCACAAGTCACTTCCAATATAAGATGTAAGCAAATCCAAAGCATCATTATTTATTTTTTGACCCTTTTTCTCAAATTCTACTTGAGCAAAAGCTCTGATTTTTTTTGTATCTAATAACTCAAACTCTTGAGATTTACACTCTTTTTTTAGGGTCTTGAAAACTTTAGTTCTTTCATCAACACCATCGCCCTCATAAATAACAATCAAATCTTTGAGCGCTTCCAAATTTTTTAAGTTTTCTAAAAACTCTTCTTGAAAGTTTTTACTTGAGAAAACATTTTTTAAAATAACTAATTTTTTTTCGTCAAACATTGATGAGACTTTAAAATTATCATAAAAGTTTTTAAACTCTTTATTTGAGGCATCAAAGTAATTTAAATTAAGCAAACTTTTTTTGCTTTTTTTATATCCCTCAATAATCTCATTTAACTTTATTTTTGACCTAAAAGAATCAGGCCCATATAAAAATATAATCATATTTTCTGACATTTGGGGCAGAAAAAGGCGCTTCTGCCTCCAAACTGCATTCTTTTTATTGATGTGCTACACCTTTGGCAGTTTTGCCCCTCTCTTTTATAAACTCTTCTTTCTTTGGTAAAATTTCCCTTTTTGCCATCAACATCTCTGTAGTCTGAAAAACTCTCTCCCCCCAAATCTATACCCCAATTTAAAACTTTTTGAATTGATATATATAAATTCTTTAATTCTTTCTCTGATAATTTTGAGACATCTTTTTCTGGATGTATTTTTGACCACCACAATGCCTCGCTTGCATAAATGTTTCCAATGCCGGCTATTACCTCTGGCTTCATTAAAACTATTTTAACCCTTCCCCTTTTTCCCTTCAAACACTTTTTAAATTTATCAAAAGTAAAACTTTTTTCCAAGGGTTCAGGTCCCAACTTTAAAAATTCTTTTGAATTTAGAAATTCATCTGTTTTATGTAATTCAATTTTTGCAAACTTTCTAACATCAGAAAGCGCAATCATATCTTTGTTATCTAAAAAAAATATTAAATGCAAAAATGTGTTTATCTTGTCTTCTATTGGCCCTTTTTCAATTGACCTCCAATTGCCATTATTTATACTCCATCTACTAACCATCAAGTGCCCTGTCATTTTTTGATGTATTAAAAGAGAGTATCCATCAGATAATTCAAGTATTACATTTTTTGCTCTTCTCCAAACTCTTTTAATTTTCTTTCCTTTTAATTCTCTTTTGAATAGTTCAAAATCTTTTGGTTTTTTTACTAACTTTTTCCAATCAGACCAAACATCAATAAAGGCCCTATTTAGGACCTTTTTTTGTAAGCCATTTACAGTTGTTTGAACTTCGGGCAATTCTGGCATTAAAGTAATAACCTTTAATCTTTTATTTTACAATATTTTACCTACGCGCTTCTTTCTGGTTGGTTTAGTCGCTAAAGCTTGTATCTCTCTATCTTTTTTAGCAACTTGCTCTTTTAGCATTTCTATTTCTTTAAGTGACCTCTCTAAATCAGCTGTTCTGTTTCTAATTTTCTCTTCAAGGGCGTCTATGATTTTTTCTGAAACAATATCTTTTGTTTTAAACTTTATTTCAGATGATTTTTTTAAGTCTTCCATGTCTGTAGATTTTTGCAATATATCGTCTGAAATTTTATTGAAATTTTTTGATAATACTTCAATTTCGTCTCTTGTGTTTAAATTTAATTTACTTTTAAAATCTCCCTTAATAATATTGTCTGCTTTTTTGAGTAATTGCTTCACAGGAGAGGCGTAGGTAAAGCCCATGGTGAAGCCAAATAATATAACAAATAAAGCCATCAATCCAGATACAATATAGAATGTTTGATTAAGATTTTCGTAATTTAAGCCAGCAAAACAAGCTATAATAAAAAAGCCTGCAAGAATTATAGAAATAGCAATTTTGAATGAAAACCTTTGCATACTCTAATTATAATTTAAAATAAGATGAGAGTAAATATACTTGATTAAATAGAGAGAACTCTATCAATAAGAGAATTAAAGCCCAATTCCGTGAAAATATTTTTTACTTTGTTCTTATCAAAATTGCCAAATTTACAATTTTCTAAATTAAAATCGATTGGCACATCCTTTTTTGTCTCAACTAAACTCAAAGACATAAAAGCACTTTCCTTGTTTTGTTTTAAAGCCTCTTTTATTTTTGGTTTTAAAACAGCTGTATCTGTTAAAAGCTCCTCATACAAATTTTTAACACTGCCATATTTTTGAATAAGCTCGGCCGCTGTTTTTTTACCAATTCCCGGAACCCCAGGAATATTATCTGATGCGTCACCCGTTAGAGCCTTTAAATCATTCATCTTTGAAGGCTCAACTAAAAACCTTTCTAAAACTTTACTACTATCATATATAACACTGTCTTTAATACCCTTTCCTAAAGTATAAACCTTAACCCTTTCATCAACTAATTGTAAATTATCTAGGTCTCCACTAACAATATAAACATCTGCTTCTTTTTTTGCGATTTGCGAAATAGTGGCAATTAAATCATCTGCTTCAAAACCCTCTTTTTGAAATATTGGAATACTAAAGCTTTCTAAAACATCTTTCATAATAGAAATTTGAGAAACCATTGGTTGGGGCATCTCAGGTCTGTGAATCTTATAATCTTTAAACTCTACGTGCCTGAAAGTTGGTTTTTTAGTATCAAAACAAGCAACGACATAATTTGCTTTTGTGTCTTTTATAGCTCGAAACAAAGTGAGTAAGAAACCATAAACAGCACCGGTTGGTTGCCCGTTTTTATTGGCAAGAGGAGGAAGGGCATGAAAGGCTCTGTATAATAACGAAAACCCATCAATTATAATTATTTTTTTTTCCATTTGGTTATAATATCATTTTAGTGGATAAAAAAACCTTTGACGCCTATGCGTGTAAAATAAAGTTATTCAATTATCAGTTCTCTTTTCGACCCCTCTAAATGCTCAAATTTTATTGAAGCTACTTCTTTAGGTAGTATTTTTTCTACCCCTTCTGGCCATTCAATGGCAACAATATTTTCTGGATTTTCTATTATCTCTACAAACCCTAGAGTCTCTAAATCTTTTTCGTTATCTAACCTATAGCAATCAAAATGGTAGAAGTTTTTAAATCTTGAATCTTGAATTTTAAATCTTTTCATCACAATGAAAGTTGGACTTAAAATTTTTTCTTCAATTCCGAGACCCTTGGCAAAACCCTGTATAAAAGTTGTCTTTCCAGCTCCCAAATCTCCGCTTAAAGTTAAAACCACGGCTTTTTTCTGCTTTTTATCTCTTAAAATTTTACCGGCCAACTCTTCAGAAAATTTTTGAGTTTCTTCTGAACTATTTGTTATTATTTTTTCTGTTGACATTTATATTAAGATAGATTAGTTTGATGTAATATGTCAGAAGAATTAAAAAAATTAGTTTTAGATGCAAAGAATATTTGCTTAATTCCTTCTAAAAATGAGCCAGAAAGCTTAAGTAGCTGCTTGGCTCTTTTTTATACTTTAAGGGAATTAGGTAAAAATGTAAACTTAATTTCAGAAAAAATTCCAGAAAGGCTTTCATTTTTAATTCCTTCTTTAGACTTTCTTTCTTCTCCAAAAAACTTTGTAATTTCAATTCCAAGATCATCAACCGATATTTCTCAAATATATTATGAAAAAACAGAAGAGAGTTTAAAAATTCACCTGACTACCAACAAGGGCAGTATAAGAAAAGAAGACATCTCTTTTTATTTTCAGGAAGCGAGGCCGGATTTGGTAATAACTTTTGGAATTTCAGACTTTAAAAAATACCTCGAAAATAGCCTTGATTCTTTTGCCTACTTGCTTGGCTCCCCAATTATTAATATTGATAATAATCTAAACAACTTAAACTTTGGACAAATTAATATTGTAGAAAATAAATCACTTTCTGAAATAGTTTTAGACAAAATTAAAATGTTTGAAGGGGTAAATATTGATAAAAATATTGCTAATTGCTTACTAGCTGGTTTGGTAATTTATTACGAAAATTTTAAAAACACTACTTCGCCAAGTGTTTATCAATTGGCTTCAGAGCTAATTTCAAAAGGAGCTAACAATCAACTAGTTATTGATAACCTCCAAAAGACCACGGAAAAAGAAATGGTGTTTTTGTCAAACTTATTTTTAAATATTAAAAATGAAGATTCTCTGGCATATTCAATAATAAACTCAAATGAATTTAGCGATATTTCAGAGCAAGAATCTCTAAACTTGGTTCAAAAATTGAAAACTATGGGTATTCAGAATAACTTACTTGTTTTGTGGGAAAGTCGTAATTCAGATCCAATAACTAATGGTTTCTTTTATTCTAAAAACAAAGCAAACTTAAATAAGGTTGCAGATGAATTTAATGTAAATTCAAAAAATGAATGGGTTTTTATTCAAGATAAAGCAATAGACTTTCATTCAACAAAAGAAAGAGTTTTAAAACTAATATTATAATGGAAGATTCGCAAAAAAAAATATTGGGGCTAGTTTCCGTTTCTCAAGACATAATTGACCAATTAAAGGAAAGCTCTAAAACTAATGCAGGTTTTGCTGAAAATATTAAGAGCCACTTGTCTCAAAGCACTACTAGTCTTTTTGATGTAATAATATCTGGAGCAATTTTTCTTGGATCATCCGATATACATCTGGAGCCAGAAAAAGAAAGAGCAAAACTCAGAGTTAGAATTGATGGCGTTTTACAAGACACTATTTTTTTTGAAAACCAAATTTACCACAACCTTTTGTCTCGTATAAAACTCCTTTCAAAAATTAAGCTTAACGTTGAGGCAAAACCTCAAGATGGCAGGTTCACTGTTGCTCTTGAAAAAAAGGTTATTGAAATTAGAACATCTACTTTGCCATCTGAATTTGGGGAGTCTGTTGTGATGAGAATTTTGAATCCCGAAAACTTTATGACCTTAGAAAGTCTTGGAATTAGGAGCGATTTATTTAAAATAATGGAAAAGGAAATAAAGAGGCCTAATGGAATGATCGTGGTGACAGGACCCACGGGAGCTGGAAAAACAACTACCCTGTATGCCTTCTTAGAAAAAATACAGGACTCAGAAATTAAAATTATTACAATTGAAGATCCAATTGAGTATCATGTTGAGGGAATTTCACAAACACAAGTAGAAAAAGAAAAAGGGTATGGTTTTTCAGATGGATTAAAGTCAATTGTAAGACAAGATCCAGATGTTATACTTGTTGGAGAAATAAGAGATTTGGAAACAGCGAAAATATCATTACAGGCATCATTAACAGGTCACTTGGTTTTAACAACAATGCACACAAACGATGCCTCTGGAGCCGTTCCAAGACTTGTTGACCTTGGAGCAAAACCAACATCTGTAGCTCCTGCCCTAAAAATGATAATTGCTCAAAGATTGGTTAGAAGGGTTTGCCAAAAATGCTCAACTAAAATGACCCCAACTAAAGAGGAATTATCTGAACTAGAAAAAGGATTGAAGGGAGTTTCAAAAGATATTATAGGGGTAAAAGATTTTTCAAAAATAAAAATAGCAAAAGTAAGTGAAAATGGGTGCCAAGATTGTAATCTTACAGGATATAAAGGAAGGCTTGGCTTATATGAGATTTTACTAGTTGATAGTGATATGGAAAAGTTTATATTAGAGGAGCCCGCAACATCTTTAATAAAAGAAAAAGCCATTAAAAATGGCATGATAACAATTTATCAGTCTGGGTTAATTGAGATTGCCCTAGGGCACACAACAATACAGGAAGTAAAGAAGGTTGTTGGAGAAGATGAGTAAGTTTAAAATTTTTTAAAATAGACCTACTGCGCAAAAGTTTTCGTGACGAAATTTCCAGATTTCAAAGCGAAAATGTGGAAAATAGACAGGGTTTACCCAAAGGGTAAGCCACGAATATTTTACACATTTGTAGCTAAAATATGGAAATTGGAGTAGAAAAATCTTTACGCATTAGGTCTAATAAAACAACCCTTAAGTTGGAGGCGCATTATGTCTGGGACATAAGTAAAAGTTTGCCTGAGGAATAGTTGAGCCGGAGCAAAACTATCCATAACTGAGGCAAGCTCATATTAGGCCTCCAACTTAAGGGTTGTTTTGGTGTATAATACAACTAACTTAAGAGGTATTTATAGTGGACCTGATTATATCACCTAATTAATCATATGTCAAGCATAATTGATAAAACTAAGTCTCCCAGCGAAGATATCCTAGACTCTGCTTTAAGGCCAAAAAATTGGTCTGATTATGTTGGTCAGGAAAAAATTAAGGAAAACTTGAGAGTAATTTTGACTGCTGCAAAACAAAGAAACCAATCGCCCGACCATTTGTTGTTTTATGGTAATTCAGGATTAGGAAAAACTACTCTAGCCTGTCTTGTTGCCATAGAAATGGGAAAGCAAATAAGAATAACTTCTGGCCCAGCCATTGAAAGAGCTGGGGATTTGGCAGCAATTCTTACAAATTTATCAGAGGGCGATGTTTTATTTATAGACGAGATACATAGAATACATAAAACAGTCGAGGAATATATTTATCCAGCCATGGAAGAGTATAAATTAAACCTTATTTTGGGAAAGGGTCCGATGGCAAGAACGATGGAGTTGAAACTTCCCCACTTCACAATTATCGGAGCCACTACACGCCCGGGCATGTTATCAGCTCCTTTAAGAAACCGTTTTGGGGCAACTTTTCAACTTAATTTTTATAAACAAGATGACATTGAAAAAATTATTGAAAGATCAGCTAAAATATTAGGGGTAAATGTTGAGCCGGAAGCCACTAAAATAATTGCTAAAAGATCTCGTTTTACTCCAAGGGTTGCCAATAGACTTTTAAAAAGAGCCCGAGATTTTTCCCAAGTAGAGGGACTAAAAACCATTACAAAAGAGGCTTCAGAAAAAGCATTGGCATCACTAGAGGTAGACGAGATGGGATTGGAATATGGTGATAGAAAAATTTTAATGGCTTTGATTGAAAAATTTAACGGGGGCCCCGTTGGACTACAATCTTTAGCAGCAGTTGCTCTTGAGGAAGAAGGCACAATATTAGATATTTATGAACCCTATTTATTGCAATGCGGTTTCATTGAAAGAACTCCAAAGGGCAGAGTGGCCTCTCGACTAGCCTACGAACATCTTGACATGATACACTTAAGGCCAAACAGACTATTGTAAATAATGAAGAAAATATTATTTATTATTTTTATTTTTATTATTGGTTTAGCTTACTGCTCCAAATCTTTTGCCAAAAACCAGTACGATATTTTAATAAACGAAATTGCTTGGATGGGAAGCACGGTTTCAGCAAATGATGAATGGATTGAATTATTTAACAACACAGAAGAAAACATAAGCCTAGATGGATGGGTATTAAAATCAGACGATGGGTCTCCTGAAGTTAAACTTTTAGGAAAAATTAACTCAAAAAGTTTTTATTTACTAGAAAGAACAAATGATAATTCTGTTAAAAATATAAAAGCTGATAAAATATACTCTGGGTCTATATCAAATAGTGGAGAAAATTTTATTTTATATGATAACCAATTAACTATAATTGATAGGGCTAGTTTTTCTTCTGGTTGGCCCTTTGGTAGCAATACCACAAAACAAACAATTGAGAGGAGTGATTTTAATTCATGGCAAACCAGCAGTATTTCAAATGGTACGCCAAAAGAAAATAATAGCTTAGGTTTGCCAAAAGTAGTTGTTAAAAAAATAAAGAGCGAGTCCTTGTTAAAAGAAGAAAAATCTGATAATGAATCTAGTATAGCTACCGCTTCTTTAAATAATCAAGATGAAGCAATAAATGATATTCTTAAAAAGGAGGGCGATAAGTCAAATTACTGGATGATATTTATGATTATTGGTGGAGTGATTTTAATTATGGGGTCAGTTATATTATTTTGGAAAATTAAATTTAAAAAATAACCATGTCAGGACATAGTCATTTCAAAACAGTGGCAGCAACCAAAAATGCTAATGATGCCAAAAGAGGGAAAATTTTCTCTAAAATGGCTCGCGTCATTACTATTGCTGTAAAAGAAAAAGGGCCAGACCCGAGCATTAATATGCAACTAAAGTCAGCCATCGAACAAGCCAAGCGCTTTAACTTGCCAAAAGAAAATATTGAAAGAGCTATTAAAAAAGGTACGGGTGAATTAGCTGGAGAAAATTTAGAGGAGGTTTCCTTTGAGATATTTGGACCAGGTGGCGTTTCAGTAATTATTGATGGAATCACAGATAATAAAAACAGAACAATCTCTGAGATAAAAACCATTACTGGAAAATATGGTGGAAAAATGGCTGGGGAGGGGGCTGTAAAATGGATGTTTAAGAGAAAGGGATGCATTGTTGTTAATACAGATAATAAGAATAAAGAAGAAATAGAGTTAATTGCCATTGAAGCTGGAATTGAAGATATTTTAGTAAAAGAAAAAGATGTATTAATTTACACAAATCCAGAGGATTTAGAAAAAGTAAAAAAAACTCTTGAAGAAAATGGTTTAAAAATCGAATCTGTTTCTTTGGATTGGGTTGCAGGTGAAAATATATCAATAAGCGATGGAGAAAAAGAGTCCCTTAAAAAACTTTTTGAGGCCTTAGATGAAAATGACGCAGTCCAGAATATTTATTCAAACATAAAAATATAATGATAGTTTTAGGAATAGATCCCGGAACAGCAACTACTGGATTTGCTATTTTAAAAAGGGGAGAAAAAAATCAAAAACCTGAGGTAATAGATTTTGGCTGTATTATTACAGAACCCTCAAAAACAGCGGGAGAAAGACTACTTATAATTCACAATGAGGTAGATAATTTAATAAAGAAACATAAACCGCACCTCGTGTCAGTTGAAAGTTTGTTTTTTTTCAAAAATTTAAAAACGGCTCTACCCGTAAGCCAAGCAAAAGGAGTTGTATTATTGGCAGCTGCAAAAAAAAATGTACCCATAATTGAATTTACTCCCCTACAAGTAAAAATGACTGTTGTGGGATACGGAAGAGCTGAAAAAAAACAGGTTCAAGAAATGATAAAACAACTAACAAACCTTGATGATTTTGATTTAAAAGAAAATAATAGAAAAAAAGATGATGCCACAGATGCCTTAGGTATTGCTTTGTGCGCAATAATTAAGGGTTTTAATTAAAATTTACCACCTGTGGAAAGGTTAAGGGTTGACAACATTATTTTAAAAAATATAATAGGGAAAGTAATAAGATAATTATAATTATGCTTACTAATAATAATAAATCCATTTAGTTGAATTTATTATAATTAAGAAGTTATAAAAAATAATGGAAGAGAATATCTTACACCTCATCAATCAAGTAGATGATTTTGATGATAGTGATGAAAAAGAAGAAGAGGCGGAAGAGGGAGTAGGCGAAGAAGAAGACGAAGAAGACTTAGATATTGGATCTGACGAAGAAGAATAAATAATATAAACTAAAAACCCCTTGCGGGGTTTTTAGTTTACTTATTGCTTTTTTAAAAAATTATTGTATTATTTGTATTTAAGTTATTAGTAGTTGTGATAAAATAAATTAACCTTGATGAATAAAGAGCTTAGAAATAAAATAAAGAAAATATTTTTTTCCTTTTTAAAATATCTCCCATTTTTAATTTTGGGATTTTTTGCTTTTGGTTTAATAATGTTTTTTTATTACACATACGACCTACCTCGACCTGAAAAGTTTACAGAAACCCCTTTTATACAATCAACAAAAATTTATGACCGTACGGGTGAGGTTCTTTTATATGATATTTACGGAGAGGAAAAAAGGTCTATTGTTTCTTTTGATAAAATATCAAGCAACTTAAAAAATGCTGTGATCTCTGCAGAGGATGAGAGATTTTACAAACATAAAGGAATAGATTTTAGAGGAATATTAAGATCTATTTTAGTTGACTTAAAATTAAGATCTAAAAGTCAGGGTGGTTCAACTATTACCCAACAATTAATAAGATCTGTTTATCTAACCGCCAATAAAACAATTTCAAGAAAAGTAAAAGAAATTGTCTTAAGTATTGAACTAGAAAGGAGATATTCCAAGGACCAAATTTTTGAATGGTATTTAAACCAAATACCTTTTGGAGAAAATGCCTATGGGGCTGAAGCTGCCAGCCAGGCATATTTTAAGAAACCAGCTTCAGGGTTA
>VGLO01000015.1 GCA_016866675.1 Candidatus Staskawiczbacteria bacterium
CGAGCGACTTCTTTTGTAATACAAGTTTTGCTTTTTCTACACGATAGGTTTCCTTTTCAATATCTTGTTCTAAATAACCGCTAAGAAGTCGCTCCAACTTCAAATTGATAGCAGAAATTTTTTCCTGTTTTTCTTTCACACAAGCAGTCAAAGACTGGGTGGAATTTTTGTGTTCCTCCAGTGCCATGTGGTTTAGTTCCTCCGCCCAGTCTTTGGGTAAAGAAACTTTTTGAATTTCGGATGATAACTGGCGATCTAATTCTTCTTCCCGAATACAAGGTTCGGGACATTTCATATCTTTACGCTTTTTCGTGCAGTGATAGTAAGTATAGTTATGCACATTTCCATTCTTCTGTTTTTTAACCTTGTATTCGCCAGTTATCATCATTCCACAAGAAGCGCAGGAAATAAGCCTGCAAAAAGGTTGTGGTTCATTTTGTGGTTTTCGTTCAGGTTGTCCACGCTTCCGCAACACTTCCTGCGCTTCATCAAAAAGTTTCTTTGAAATGATTGGCTCGTGCTTACCTTCGTGAAGTTCGCCAGCGTAGTTAAAAAGTCCAACATAGAACGGATTGGACAAAATGAAAGCCACTCTTGTTTTTGAGATTCTCTTTCCGGAGCGCGTAGATATTCCGTTCTTCGCCAAAAAGGTAGCGATATCTTCTAACCTTTGATTTCCTTTCACATATCGTTCGAAAGCCAAGCGCAATATTTTCGCTTTTTTCTTTTCCACTTTCTGTAAATAAAAAATAGTGAGGATGTCCCCACTATGACAAACAAAAAGTGACTCACTTTTGAGTCACCCGATTCTTTTAGGTTTTGTAGCTACTTTACCCAAATAATTCTTTCCTTATTCTTAGTTTGCTTAAGTCCCATTCCATTAAATCTTCTACACCAAGTTTCTCTTTTACTTTCTCGTTCACGGCCAGCATAGTGTCATAAATATAACGATTGCCCTTTTTGGAACCGGTAATATCAATAGCATTCGCTAGATCATTTTCTGCAATCCACTCACCAATAGGACGACCAAAAACAGTCTTACACAATTCAAATTGATTACCTGCTGGAATTGAACACGACTTATCCAAAAGAAATATTTTACCTTCTTTCTCATTAAATACTGGTTTTTGTGGGTAAAGACCAATTTTTTTAAAAACAGCATCCAGAGAAGATGGCGATGCAATAATTTTAGATAATAATTTTATATCTGTGTTTAAAATCACTACACCAAAATCATGCAGTGAAGCATACTTAACAGTTTTTTCCTTAAAATTCCCTTCTTTAGTTTCCCTAGTAATTATCTTTAATTCTTTGATGGGCTCTTTAGTGACTAAGTCTATATTTTCATTTAAAAATTCATCCATTTTATCTGGCTCCCCATTATGATGCCAAGGCATTATTCCAAAATCTATTGCCCCTGCTTCTTTTAAGATATTTAGAACATGCAAACAAACATCGTTCTTAATCTTAAACTTTTCTTCAAACCAATCAAAAGAATACACGCTTCCACCAAATTCTTTGAGATATTTTGCCAACAATACAATTTCTTTTTCCATTCCATTATACTGCTACCGAACAAATCTTTTTTCAAGTCAAAAGCGTAAATTAAACGTGGAAAATAATCAGCATAAGTGGTAAAGTAAATCAACAATTTAATAATGAGCCTAACCCCATAGAAGGTCTATGGGTATGGCACCAAAGTCTAAACAAGCATAAAGATCCATCACGGAATCTGCTTGTTTAGCCATATCGGGAAACCGGTATGAGAGGCTTCGAGCCTCTGTCCGTGGTGGTTTTTTGTATGAAAAAAACAGGATTTGATATTAAAAAAACGCTATCAGATTTATCTCAGGAAAGAAAAATATTCCATTCCGAAGCAGATTTTCAGTTCGCCTTGGCTTGGCTGATACAAAAGCAATTTCCTAACGCAGTAATTAGATTGGAAAGGAATTTTGGTAAGGAAAGAAAAGAGTATCTGGATATATGGATAAAGATAGATAGTTATTTTTATTTTATAGAGCTAAAGTATAAAACCAAAAAACTTGAAATTAATGATAATGGAGAAGACTTTTTACTAACAGAACAAAGTTCTACCGATACTGGAGCCTATGATTTTATAAAAGATATCGCAAGAATAGAAAGATTTACTCAAAGTAATAAAAAAGCCATTGGATATGTAATCATGCTTACAAACGAAGGTTTTTACTGGAAGGAAGCAAGGAACCCAAATACCAATGATGCAGAATTCAAACTTTGCGAGGGTAGGAATATAAATGGTGATTTAAGCTGGGGACCAAAAACATCTTTAGGCGTAATGCAGGGAAGGGAAAAAACAATATGTCTTAGCGGGTCCTATACATTAAACTGGCATACTTATTCATCTTTTCTTGAAAAATTAACAGAGTTCAAATACCTATTAGTTAGTGTAAACCACAATAGTTAGTACTAATCTGCCTTTGCACCCATTGTTTAAGCCTATTAGCAGGGGTTTAAGCAATTTTTTCAAAAAATCCAGATAATTCTACCTTGAACCCAGAGAATGGTTTTTTTATTTACAATGTCTCGACCCTTTGGTACGATTGACTATAAAGATTTCTATGGATTACAAAAGCTTAATAAAAAAACTTAGCCAGGAAATACCCAAAAATATTGTTGACCTTGAGGTAGGGCGAAAACGAGGCACTGCACCCACTCAGGCTTTTTCGGATTTTTTAACCCACAGTGAACAAGGAGATTGGGCTGAATTATTATTTTTTAATACATTAAAGAATGCAGGCTTACCCTATATTCCAGTAAAGTACGGTAAATCAGATAAAATAATCGCAGGAGATGTAAAATTTAAAGATTTCTACGAAGCGTATCAAGACGAATTAGATTCTATTGGTAAAAGACCTGACATCCTCTTATTTAAGCCTGAAGATTATCAAAAAGAATGGGGCACCGATATAAGTAATCTTTCGCAAAGCGAATTAGAGGCCATAGTTCCAAAAGCAATTGCTGGATTTGAGGTAAGGTCCAGTGCGTATCTAACAAAAAAGTTTATTGCGAAAAAAGATAGACCATTTTTAAGTTTTACACCAAAAGTAGAAGATTTGTTAGTGGTCTTAAAATGGGTTACTACATTTGGAGTTCCCCATTTCTATGTTCAGGTGTTCTTTGATGCTATTTATATTATATCTTTTGAAGAAATACTGCTTTTACTGAAGAATGGTGAGATTAAAGAAAAAGGCGTGAAAAATAAAAAAATTATCGGACAAATAGATGCTAACTCTGCTTTCGTAATCGAGAAAAACCCAAAAAATCAATATAAAGAAACGATACACATCTACTTAGATAGAGGTCATGTTTTAAGTGACGAAGTCGAAGTTCCTAATTTAGTAGGCAGCAGAAAAGAATTAGCTGGTGGTCGTTTGTTGCACTACGTTGTTTTTGAGGGCGGCAGTGCGAAAATCGATAAAGATGAATTATTTAAGCTAATTGATAATACTTTCTAAAGGTTAAATCTGCTTTATTTATAAATTCTTTTCTTTCTTCTTCTTTTGAACTTAAAAGCATTGCCTGTAATTTTTTAAGGTTTTCGAAATCCATAGAGGAGAGTGTGTTAAAATTAAAGACTAAAGACTTATTAATGTCATTGGGTTCGAACTTTTCTAATCCATCTCCATACTCTCTTTTTTCATAATCAAGTAGTTTTTTGGCAAAATCCGTATTTAGATAAATAAATAAAATATCTAAGTATTTTTTTTCTTTAGAGGGATAAAATGAATGAAAGCAGGTCAGATTCTTGCAATTACTATCGTTCCAGATAAATTTAATTCCCTTCCTTCCAAAAACGGAAACCCATATATTAGAAACCTCCCTATTTTCCAAGGAATACCAAGGACTTCTGTTTTTTGTTAAAAATCTATTATTTATACCATCCCTTTCCCCTTTCTTTATATAAGAAAGGCAATTCTCATTTTCAGATGCCTTTCCATTAAACAGATAAACCTTTTTGTTTTGTTTAACTAAATCAGAGAAGTCCTCCTTCCTAAATTTAATATCTTTCGCAAACACAGATTTTGCAACACACGGGATAACACACTCATCGGGAATATTAAATTTATTTTTCTCTTCAGGGGTTAAGATAAAATATTCATTCGAGCCCGTAGCTATTCCCCTGGAGAATCTACCTATTTCAGAAAATGGTATTAAGTACTCACTTTTCTTAATCTCATTACCATTAAAATAATTTCTCCATTTTATCTTTGGATTTAGTTTATCAAAACTAATTGAAATTTTTTTGCATTTTTCAAGGAAACCATTTAAATCTTTTAATTCTGCGATGTCTAAAATATTTAAAAAATTGATTTCCGTGGGCTTTACATTAGTTTTTTCAGCTAAAACTATTGCTGATGTAGTAAGAGCATTATCAAAAACATTCTCCTTAAAATTAATATTTATAATATTTAAGGCAATACCAGATTGAATTAGGTAGCTCTTAATACTTTCTCCATAATTAGCATTCAAGAATTCACTAGGAATAATAAAAGCCAATCGCCCTCCGTCTTTAAGTAAATTTAAAGACTTAACAAGAAACCAGCAATAGATATTGGTTTGAATACTAAACTTAAAATATGTTTTAGAACAAATTTCTTGATATATCTTGTCTTTGTTATCTATGAAGTGGTGTTTGTAGTAAGGGGGATTTGCAATAATGCCATCATATTTTTTATTCCAAGAAGTATTGAAAAAGTCTTGATTTACAACATTAGCCTTAATGTCTAATCTGGAAAATAATTCTATTAGTTTCTCTGAAAGGTTTTCATCTATTTCCCATGCATCAAATGCAACCTTTTTATCCTTCTTCTTAGATGCTATCGCCCTCTCAAAAACTCCTAAGCCAGATGCTGGGTCAAGGATAGAAAGGTCATTTTTTTTGTTGAGCAAAACCCAATCAGCCATAAATGAAGCTATCTCAAAGGGTGTAAAGAACTGCCCGAGTTTTCTTCGATATTGAATGTTTTGTTTTTGGGAGTAATCTTTCTCTAATTTGTTATCGTAGTAGTAAGCCATTAATATATTATATATTATTTTAAGCAGTTAAAAAACCTAAAAAATTTTATTGTCAAAATGCTAAAAAAGTGATAGTTCTACCTATTAATCTTGACATATAACTATTATCGGCTAATATATCAGTCATTCCTCCTTAAAAAAGATTTATCCACATTGACAGGTCTTTTGCCAAAAAGTTATAATTAGGGTGCGACACAATTTCCTTTACAAGAAATCCAGTTTTAACAAATCGCAACCTGATTAAACTCGCTTATAGAGGGTGCGGCGTCAAGAAATTGATGTCGCAATCAGTTCCAAGATAAAATTAAAACTTTTTTCTTAGTAATTGACGTCGTACCCTTTGGAAGCGAGTTTTTTAATACTCGCTTGGTTCGAACATGGGGTCGGTCATAATACAATTAAAAAGATTTTTACCATGGGAATAAAAAATCCATGGCATTCCGTCAAACAACCAGTTTACCATAACCATAGTGAATGCAATACTGGAAACAATATTGAAAAAGAAAACTGGAGAAGTGGAACAGGTGGTAAGCGTTTGTGCGATGAATGCAAAGATTGGGCAAGGAAATAAACTTGTTCGAACCATCAGCCGCCTTCTGGCGGTTTTTGGTTGGTCTAATTTTACTATTTTAAACTAAACTACTGCGAATTGCTTGATTTCGGACAATTTCTCCTTTAGCATAGACATATAGTTCAAGTCCTCAAAAATTATAATAAGGTTTGGACTTGGGCACCAGAAACAAACTAAAAACCCACGTGTAAAAGCGTGGGTTTTTAGTTTTAATTTAGCTTTCTAAAACTTCAATTTCAGTAATTTTTGCTCCAAAGTTTTTTGCCAATTGCTTCTCTGGCATCCAAATATCAACATGATATAATCCCTTTCTTCTATGCATTCTGTCTTGAACTATAAACACCTTATCTCCATACAATTCAGGAATCCTAATCTTAGTACCAAAGGGCAACATATTATTGGCAATAATACCGTCTTCAACATGCTTACCTGAAGCAGTAATAACTCCTGGCTTACCAGGAATTCCAGTAGTTTCTTCCCAAGCACTTGAATAAGCAGTAATCACCATCTTAACAGTTTTCTCAACCTCGTACTGATCAGATAGAGTTTGTTTTTCAAAATCAGCATTTATTACATGGGGTTTTGATATTCCATATAATGACGCTCCAAGAACCATACCTACCAAAATAGAGCGAAATAATAGTGATTTATTCATATAATTTGGTTTAATTCTATATAAAAAAGCCCTGTTCAGGCTATACATCCATACTATCATAAATAAGGGCCTATGTCAATAGTTATGCAATACAGTAGAAAATCTGTCAATAACCCTCTTTTTGCCCTAAAATGAAACACTTTTTCACGAAAAATCTACAAAATAAAAAGGATTGGCGGAAGCCCAATCCTTGATTTTTAGGCAGGGCGAATGCAGTCTGTGTTTGGAATCATTTCGCCAAGACCCCTTTCTTCTATTAACTGTTTGAGTTTCTGACACTCATCTTCAGGACCCACAATGCAAGCTGTGCCAATGTACTCTTGTTTTGAAGCAAAACGCAAGCCATTCACTAAAAACGGCTCCACTGCCTCAAAACCTTTTTGGAAATAAGCTTCGATGTTAGTCATTTCCTCTTCTGATGGATGAGGAAGCGAAAATACAAAACCAAACTGTGCCATCTGTGGTCTCCTTTCGTTATTGAATTACACACTAAGAAATCAGTTTTGCAAAATGCTCCTTAAGCTGTTCTATAGTATGGCATTCCATATTGCGTACCGCTCGGTCAAAAACACAGGCACCGGCATAAACAAGTTTGTCCCACATGTCAGGATATTGCCATCTTCCAAAAACAATAACCATTGGTACGGTTATTACAACATCTTTCTTCTCTACTTGCCCCGATTGGCGCAAATTAAAAAGAAACTCCTGATAGAAGACACGGAAACAACGAATCCATACTACTGCATATTCAAGAGTCCAAGCGTCTCTATCAAAGTCGAGGACAATCATTGTCAGTTGAGAAGATTGCATAATTGTTCTTGCAACATCTTCTGGTTTATTGCTTGGAGCTACTTCAACAAATTCAAAGGTTGGACTGCGATGTGCCTTTAATGTGCTTATAGTCAAAGGCGATAATAGTGTGTTTGCTAAGGCAATATAGGCAGAAATGAGGAATCCATAAATGCCAACAATAATAATTCCAATCAATAAATAAATAAGAATTGAAGGAATAACTCCTCCAATAAATAACAGTAATACAGATAGCATGATGATACCCAATAGAAAGCCAGTAGCAATAATCCAACTGAAACGAACTTTGTCTTTCATGTGCGGTTTCCTTTCAATGAACTGTTTTTTTACTTAAATAAACTCTATCATATGTTTTCTAAAAATCAAACAAAAAAAGACGGGGCAAATTCCGTCTTTTTTGTTTGAGCGGGCGAGCGGAATCGAACCGCCATCTGGAACTTGGCAAGCTCCCATAATAGCCACTATACGACGCCCGCAATACTTTAATTAGAACCTGCTAATCCATCTATCCATCCCATAATTTTATGATAAAGTTCTGTACTATTTACTCTAATCTGAATTGTGCCATATGGCAAGATGTTAAATGGTTTTTTTCCTAAACTTGATTTACTTAATCCATAGTAAAACTTATTAAATTTACTAGGAGTTATGACAGTTGTCTTGCTCCAAAAATCTAGTAAGTAATTGGCATTTTGGTGCTCATAAATCCTAATTCCAGCTGTAATTTTTTCTTCTGGTACCTTGCATATCTCTCGTAAAAATCTAAGGAACATTTTTACTAAATAAGGATCAGAATTAGTAAGACTAACTGCATGTCTTGTTTTTATTTTTCCTTTAATTACTACTGGCCTCTTGTATCCTTCAGCCCAGTAAAGAGACACCCCAACCAAAAATAATTCATTTTTAGATAATTTAGAAACTTCTCTTTTTGCTCTTTCTCTTATATCTCGAGCCCTTTGTTCTGCATAATAAGTCTGAAGCTTATTTCTTTTTAGTAAACTTTCCAGCGCATTCTTTTGTGTTCTTTTACTAATTTTTTGCTGAACTTCTGCTGAAATTTCTAATGTTGCAAACCAGTCAGATAAAGTAGACTTAGGAACACCTAAAATGCTGTTAATCTCTGTATAGCTTTTCCCCTGTAGACGTAACTTTAGCGCTTTTTGTTTGTCATCTCTCATACTATAAGCATAGCACGTGTGTACGGTTTTGATATACACAACCCTGTGTATATCTTTTTTTTATCTCTGTAATTAAAAATGGACGGGTGTCCGTCCATTTTTAAAATGTGCCGCGGGGGAGAATCGAACTCCCTACCAGGCGCTCTTCCTAGCGCTTTTTTGGACTATATCATCACCCTTCCAATTTTGGTTAGGGGCTGGGCGCTTCCGCTTTAATGTGAATTAAAGAGTACTCCTTAAAAGGATAGTCTCTACACCTTTCCTGATTTTATAAAAATCTGGACTTGGCTCGGGATTCTATTCAACCTATATTGAATCATTCCCCGAATTCACCCAGTTACATTCCTGCATTACTGCGGGACGGCCCGAAGATTCAGGCGTCTGCTCTACCAATGAGCTACCACGGCATTACTCTTTTCTGTCAAAGTGTGGACGCTATAGGACTCGAACCTATGACCTACTCGGTGTAAACGAGTTGCTCTACCAACTGAGCTAAGCGTCCATAATATTAAATGCTGGGTGCGCGGGACAGGAATCCGCTCGGCAAAAGCCTCGCTAGAACCAGTCGTCGTTACACTCCTCTTTCAAAACCCTCGGTTTTGAATAATTTCCTACACAGGAGGAAATTCTTTCCTCCCGACCCCTACTTGGATTCGACTCCGTCCTGTGCGCGGGACAGGAGTCGAACCTGCATGCCCTTTCGAGCGCTACCACCTCAAGGTAGTGCGTCTGCCGTTTCGCCACCCGCGCTCTTTTCCTGCCACCTTTTTATTATAAGTAAAAAATAGAGGCGGTACAACAAAGTTTATTACTAAAAACACGCTTTGTTGTACCGCCTCAAATTAGAAATTATTTATTCTGTTGTTTTTTCTATCTCTTCTACCGCAACATCTTTTACTGTTTCCGCCTTTGGTTCTTCTGCTACAACGGCGCCGACAAACTCTTTTAACTTAAGCCTTGCCTTCTTTCCCTTCGCATGTCTTATATAATATAATTTTGACCTTCTAACCTTAGCTGATTTTACAACTTCAATCTTGCTTAGCAATGGAGAATGAATAGGAAATATTCTTTCAACTCCTACGCCGTCTACAACTTTTCTGACAGTAATAGTACCTGAAACTCCTTCTCCGTGTTTCTTTGCAATTACAATGCCTTCAAAAATTTGTATTCTTTCTTTTTCTCCTTCTTTAATTTTTTGGTGTACTTTAAGAGTATCCCCAGGTCTTATTTGTGGAATTGCTTTTAACTGATTTTTTATTATTGTTGTTTTCATTGTTTTGCTGGATTAATTTCTTCTAAAACCATTTTTAATTCTTTTGGCAAATCTGATTCAAATTCTTTTATATTGCCGTTTGGCAATTTAATTTTTAAATAAGAAGAGTGTAAAAATTGTCTATTCAAACCATCCGGCGTTGGCGAGTCTTTAAATCCGTATAACTTATCACCCGCTATTGGATGATGAATATAGGTAAGATGACACCTTATTTGGTGCTTTCTTCCTGTCTTAATATCTACATCAAGTAAAGTATAATCCTCAAATATTTCTTTAACTTTATACTCTGTAATAGCATCTCTTGCGCTTTTTGGAGCTTCGCTTCCAATAGGGTAGGCTTTTTGCTTTCTTGGGTCTTGAGGAGACCTACTAATCATGGTTTCTATAATACCGCTGTCCTCCTTAAAAACCCCTGTAGCAAGAGCTGTATATTTCTTTCCTACCTCTCTACTTTTAAACTGTTTTTGAAAAAAAATCAAGGCCTCCTGCCTTTTTGCAACCAATAATATGCCTGAAGTATCTTTATCTAATCTATGAACCACTCCATACCTTGGACCTTCTCCTACATTTTTTAATTCGGGGTTTTGCTCAATTAAGTAGTCAATTAATGTTTTTGAACCACCTGCACGAACACGCCTTGTCTCTCCCTCTGGAAATACAACAACACCAGCTGGTTTATCTACCACCAAAACACTCCCGTCTTCATAAATTACTTTAAGATTCATATTATTTACCTTATAAATCTGGTGGGCGGTACAGGGTTCGAACCTGTGAACCTTTCGCACGTCAAGCGAATGCTCTACCAACTGAGCTAACCGCCCAAATTAATTACGACATCTAATAATTTTTCCCCGAGATAAAGAACTCTTCTCTGTAAGGCAATGTCAAAGTAGTAAACAACACAAACTCCTTTATAATACCTATATGTTTTTTTAGTTGTCCTTTTATCAAACTGGGTTTTATGAAACTTCTCTTTTGGAATATTCAATAAATTTGACCAATAATTTTTCACTTTTTTTTCGTTTTGGTCATTTCTTAAATGAAGACAGCATCTGAACTTAGATTCATCTAATGCATATAAATATCGCAATAAGTTTATAATACACTTTAAGATAGTGGGATTTGAATTAGCTATTGAGAAGGCATTTTCTTTTTTTGATCCTTCGGCCAAATAAAACGCAGCTATAATTAATTCCCCCGTTTTTTTGTTAAAAACTTTTTTTGGAAATAATTTTTCTATATCTCTCCTTATAACTGCTCTTCTTTGATTTCCCTGATAAGCATGCCACTGCCCACCCTTTTTCTGAGCAGATATTAATCCAAGTTTCCGATTTTGCAACAGCCTTTCCTTCTGTTCTTTGGTAAGTTCAATATTTTTAAACCATCCGCTTAACGTAGAACGACTAATCCCTAATTTTTTTTCCACATATCCTATAGAAAAACCCCTCTTTCTAAGAGAAATTGCCTTTTCCTTAATACTGAACCACTTTGACTTCATACTGTTATTATACTATCTGTAGTTCTGATATCAAGGTGCTTTTTATGATAGTGCTCCCACTAGGATTCGAACCTAGGACCTACCCGATATAAGCGGGGTGCTCTGCCGCTGAGCTATGGGAGCCTTTATACCCAATTAAAATAATATTTTAATTGGGTATATATTTTTTATATCTTTTTTATACTTTTTTTGTCCCAATCAATTTCTCAAACTCCTCTCTTTCTATGGTTTCTTTTTCAATTAAAGTTTTGGCAATTTTTTCTAATAAAGATTTTTTATCTTTAACTATTTTAGCAGATCTTATTTCTTCTCCCCTAATAATCTTTTCTATTTCTCTGTCAATCTTCATTGCCACTTCTTCAGAATAGTTTCTTTGTTCTGAAATTTCTCTTCCCAAAAATACCATATTATCTGTATCTCCAAAAACTATTGGTCCCAAAGAAGACATTCCGTATTCCTTTACAATTCTTCTGGCTAATTCAGAAGCCTTAACCAAATCATTTGAAGCTCCAGTAGACATTTCACCAAAAATCAATCTTTCAGCAGATAATCCTCCAAGCAATGTGGCAATTTCAGCTAGAAATTGTGTCTTGGTTCTCATCTTATTTGATTCAGATGGTACCTGCAAAGTATATCCTCCGGCCATTCCTCTTGAGATAATTGAAATTTTTCTTACAGGTTCAGTCCCTTTAATTGAGCTTGAAACTAAAGCATGACCGGCTTCATGAAAAGCTGCAATTTCTTTTTCTTTTTTTGACAAAATATGAGATTTTCTCTCAGGGCCTAGCAAAACTTTTTCAATTGAGTCCAAAAACTCATTTTGAGAAATTTGGCTTTTGTTTTTTCTGGCTGCCAGTAAAGCTGCTTCATTGGCCACATTAGCCAAATCTGCTCCAGAAAAACCAGGAGTTCTTTCTGCAATTTCCTTAAAATTTACACTACCATTTAATGGTTTACCATGTGAATGAATTTTTAAAATTTCTTCTCTGTCATGAACATCCGGAGGATCTAAAACAATTTTTCTATCAAATCTGCCCGGCCTCAAAAGTGCTGGATCTAAAATATCTCCTCTGTTGGTTGCAGCCATTACAATTACTCCTGATTCCCTCTCAAATCCATCCATTTCAACCAAAATCATATTTAAAGTTTGTTCTCTTTCATCATGCCCCCCTCCAATTCCAGCACCCCTGTGGCGCCCAATCGCATCTAACTCATCAATAAAAATTATTGAAGGTGAAGCTTTCTTTGCCATTGAAAACAAATCTCTTACACGAGCTGACCCCACTCCAACAAACATTTCCACAAATTCAGACCCAGAAATTGAAAAAAATGGAACATTAGCTTCTCCTGCAACAGCTCGTGCCAATAATGTTTTTCCAATACCTGCTTGCCCCAAAAGCAAAACTCCTCGTGGAATTTTAGCTCCCATTTCTAAATATTTTTTTGGAAACTTTAAAAAATCTACAATTTCAATTAACTCTTCTTTGGCTTCTTTTAATCCGGCTACATCTTTGAAAGTAATCTTTTGTTTATCATGTCCATCTGCTCCAAATATTCTGGCTTTGGCTCTTGTAAAATCAAAAACCTGCATGGCTCCTGATTTTGTCTGCTTCATCATTGTCCACAAGAAAAAACCAATTAACAAAAGTGGCAAAACACCGTAAAGCAAAGTAGGGAATAGCCAAGACCAAACGCTTTGCTCCTCTGTGTTGGCTGAAATATCAATTGTCTGCAATTTTGTCCTATCTGCTCCAAGATTAACCAGCACATCTGATAGGACAGAATTTGATTCTTTCATTGACTTTGCCATTTTATCATCTTGATATGTAATGCTTACTGTGTCTCCTGCAACATCAATTTTTTTTATTTTATCTTGGTTAATATCAGAAACTAATTGAGAAAGAGAAATTTCGCTTTTTTGTTCTGTGGGTAAATAAAACAAACTAAAAAGCCCACCAACCACGATTAGTATTAAAACTACGAATATAAAATTTTTGACTAAAGGATTTAATTTCATAAAACATGAAACATTGAACATGAAACAAAATCATAAATTGATGTTTCTGTTGTGTGTTCTATGTCACGAGCTATGTGGGAATGTTATCATTTTTTAAAATACTTTTCAAATCTTAATTAAAAGAAAAAGGGCGTCAGAGAATGTTCCTCATGAACATTTCTGACGCCCCTTGATTTTGTTTCAGCTACTCAGCCGTGGTGGCTGTGATAGCCGTTGTCTTGGCCATGTCGGTCTGGCCAAGAATTGCTCGCAAGACCCGTCCGAGCGCCGGCGGACACTTGCGATAAGTGTCCTCTGAGGGGAATTTCTTCCCCACATATTTGCCGAGCAGATCCTCGGCGTGAGGGGAGACCGCGATGATCTCCACCTCAACCCCCTCTTGCTTTGCGAGCAAGAAGGGGTTATGGATCGCGCTGGTGTTGGTCTTGAAGACCCCGGCAAACTCCAGCATCGCCGGCTCCGCGCTTGATTCCTCAAGCCCGAAAAACTGCGACGCCGTTGCCTTGGAGCTCTTCTTGAACTCCTCGCGAGCCTCTGCCGTATCCCGTTGCACCTGCTGTTCGCGGATTGCGCGATCAAACAGGTACCACAGCGCACGCTGTTTGTTGGCATGCTTGGTGGCGTCCTCTTCTGACATACCCAGCTTACGCTGAGCGAATTCCTTGAGCTTGAAAAAGTCTGGGACTTTTTCAAAGCTCACCATATTGAGGGTGAGAGAGAGGTTCGCCTCCTTCATGAAGGCAATCGCGCTCTCAAGCGATCCGACTCCCTTGAGAGGCCAAACCAACTTGCCGTCGCTCTTGACGTTGACGTGACCGCCTCCCCGCCACATTTCCTTGCCGTCCTTTTCGTAGGACTCCGCAGGCACACGAATGACGCATTCGCCCGCCTTTCCGTCCAGAAGTTCGTCCAAGGAGATGTCTGCCCGCTCATTCATCTCCTTGGTGTCTTGCTGCCGGCGCTGATGCACCAGCTGCATGATAATCTTGGAGAAGGCCACGATTGGCTCGTGCACCTCCTTCCTTTCCTCGACATCAAGATTGATGTCGAGGATGTAGGACTGGTAGCCAATCTTGATGGCCGCCGGGTTTTGAACAGGGCACTGCTTGAGCAGTCCCCGATCCTCCAGGTCAACGAGTGCCTCCTTGGCCTCCTCGGGAGTCTTGAACTCCTCGGAGAGGGCCACAAGCACGTACGCTTTCTTGGCCGCGGTGGAAAATATGATGTCGTCGATTTCGAAGTACTCTTTCAAGTACCTCTCAGTCGAGGACATGTTCTCCTCGACAGCGGCAGTGGCAATCTTCCTTGCCAACCCCTCCTTGGTGTTGACCCAGGCCCGAGCGGCCTTTCGCGACTCGATGATGTCAGCCACGCCCTGCTCAATCCGGCTGACCATGGTCAGCTTTTGCTCGATCATCTGATCGAGATCGGTGAACTCTTTCTTGAGCTCGCCGACGGTGGGGAGTTGGTTGCGGAGATGCTCAAAGTGAGCCCCCAAGTCCTTGAGATTGACGATCTTGCCGTGCTTGCGATTCTGGTTCGACATTGTTGCTCTCCCTTTCAAGGAGTTAGCGAAAATGAATGGTTATCCCACGCACATTGCATAGGATTTTCAAAGAACAACTGGATTATATCATAATAAATTAGATTGTCAAGTATTTGTAAAGAAAAGAAAACAGCGTATCAAGCGCTGTTATTATAGTAAGTCAGACCTTAGTACCATTTTTCTACCCGTAAGAGGATGGCTATCAATGAGATCAACCAATCTTTTACCCTTTGGAATCTTGGCAAGACAATTAAGCGTAGGAACCACTAAAGCTCTTTTAACGCCTAATTTTCCAGCCTTCTCAAAGAGTGGGAAATAATCATTATCTCCACTTGCAAGACAGAGATATCCAACCTCTGGGTGCTTCATTGCCCACTCGCAGAAGGATATGATGTTTTCATCAACAACATCTTGACCACCCTCTTTTTTAGGACAAATCAAGAAATTGAAGTCATGCTTGAGAAAAATGCGTTTATGGAGTATATTAAGATGCTCTGGGGCAAAAACAAAACCTCCAATGCTAATAATTTTGCCGACTTCCGTGTTAACCCACGAAAAAATCTTATCAACTCTTTCTTCAAGTCTAACGTTATCGGGACCGAAGTCCCGAAATAAAGATCCAAAGAAATTGTCCCAATCAAAGCAAAGCAGTGTTTTATTGCCTCCTTGCATGCGGTTGGCTGTTTTTCTCACTTTTTTCCTTTCTTAAGGTGCAGTTTTATTTAGTAAACTATATAAATAAATTTAAAAATTGTCAAGCAAAAACAGGCGTAAGCCTGTTTTTGTATTTTATTAAAATTTTATTTAACTAATTTCAAACTCATTCTATGCTCCTTAGGTTCTATGAGCAAAACTTCGAAGTCATATGTTTGACCCATTTTTAGAGAGTCTTCCATTTCTTTTTGAGATGCAAATTCTGAAACATGGCACAATCCTCTAATTTTTTCTTGTACTTCAACAAAAGCTCCAAAAGCGCTGAAAGAAAGTACTTTTCCTTTTATTTTGTCTTCCTTTTTAAACTTTTCCTCAATTTTTTCCCAAGGATTTTCTTTTAAAGTTTTTAAAGAAAGAAATACTTGGTTATTGCTTATATTAATAATCTGAGCTTTGACAAATTCTCCAACTTTTACAATTTCGCTTGGATTTTGCACTAGTTGCCAATCTAATTCTGAAATATGAATTAACCCTTCAATGCTTGAGTCTTGGTTTT
>VGLO01000016.1 GCA_016866675.1 Candidatus Staskawiczbacteria bacterium
TTGCTTTAATAGGTCTGATTGGAGCCCTGTGGTTTTATTTTAGACTTGAATGGGATGTAATAAGTATTCCCTTATTAGGTCAGTTTTCAATTGGAATTTGGTATATACCACTTTTTATTATTGTAATGGTTGCTTCTTGGTCAGGAGGAATTATTGATGGTTTAGATGGGCTTTCTGGCGGAACATTCGCCTCAATTTTTGGCGCTTTTGCAGTAATTTCTTTTTCTCAGGGTAAAGTTGACTTGGCCGCTTTTTGCGCCGTGATTGGCGGAACAATTTTAGCATTTTTATGGTTTAATATTCCACCGGCACGATTTTATATGACAGAGGTTGGAATACTTGGCTTAACAACAACAATGTCTGTAGTTGCATTTTTAACTGATTCTGTGGCTGTTTTGCCAATTATTGCTGGATTATTAGTTGTTGAAGTTGGGTCTGTGGTAATACAGCTTTTGTCTAAAAAATTCAGAGGCAAAAAAATATTTCTTTCAGCTCCCATTCATCATCACTTTGAGGCAATAGGTTGGCCGGCATACAAGGTGACAATGAGGTTTTGGATTATAGGAATTGTGTTGGCAATTATTGGAGTGGTTATTAAGCTAATAGGGCAGTAAAGTAATAAAAAAAGAGGCACAACTCGGCTTTCGCTGGGTTGTGCCTATGGATTAGACAGTGAGATGCTCTATCCGCCCAAAAGGGCATCAAGCTCATCCATGTGCTTTTGCATGGCCTCCTTGTTCCGGACATGCTCCTCCTTCCAGTCAGAGTTTTCCTTGAGGAGGCGACCAACCTCTTCGCGGAGACCGGCATTCTCACTCTTGAGAGTGGCATTCTCGGCCTTGAGGGCGTCCTCCCTCTGTTTTACGGCCTTGAGTGCCTGAATGCTGGCACTCAACTTGCTTGTGACTTGGTCGTGAGCGTCAACATGGTCGCGGTGGCTTACTTCAGCCATCTTCTTCCTTCCTTTCTTCTCTTTGGTCTTGGGTTTTCTTCTCTTCTTTTTCATTGATTACTCCTTGTGTGCTATTTTTAATAATATCATTATAATTATATTTTGTCAATAGTCCGCAACAAGACGTTGTCTTTTTTTATTTCTAAAATGTATTATAATCAATGTTAAATTATCCTTAGTGTAAAATGAAAAAGAATCCAGACAATCTCAGCACCGTTAACCTACCTGAAGCCAGGAAAGATAATATTGGAATAGAAAAAAAAATTGAAATAAGGCGAGAAAAACTGAAGGCAAAACTGGGTAAGAAAAAGCCTATTATGCCTAAAGTTAAGATCAATACTAATGATGATTCTTCAGAAGAAGAATCAAAAAGAAATGAAATGAGTGATGACGAAAGGAGAGAAGAAGAAGATTTAAAAAAAGAAAAAAAGATAGAAGTTGAACCTCCTAATTTTAATGAATCAGCTTCAGAAGAAGAAATAAAAAGACAGGAGGAAAAAGAAAAAATTACTGTAGAAAATGATTTGAAAAAAGCTTTTGAATATGAGAAAGCCCAAAGTGATGTTGAAAGAGTAAGGGGAGAAGCGCAGGAAAAAGATTTAGATCAAATGATTGAAAAGGCAAAAGATATTGATGAAAAAATAAAGCAGGAAGAGCAAAAATTAGACTTACTAAAAAAAGAAATTGAGGCTTTAGAAATCGAGGCCGAGTCAAAGCCAGATTTAAGTATTGAAAAAGCTCAAATTGAAAGCCAGATAGAAGAAAAAGAAAAAGAGATTGAGCTTGTAATGAAGGAATTGGCAAGACTTGAGGGTGATTTGAATCAGTTTAAGTATTACCAAAAAAACATGGAAAGTGCTCAAGGAGCCCGAAAATTCGCCAAAAAAATTATTGACTATGATGGAAAAGTTGGAAATGTAGGAAATGTAGTAAGGGGTGTTGCAGGGTACGCATTGGCAGAAACTATTAAAACAGTCTGGGGAATTATATCAATTACAGCCAATAAGGCTTGGGAGGAGATTTCAAAGTTGACTGGTGCGGGTGGTTTTTGGGAAGACACAAAGAGAATGTTTAAAAAGTTTTGGGGCAGTAAAGAGGGCAGTGGAAAATAAAGCGATATGTTTGATTTTAATTACAAAAACTTAACAAAGTATTTAATAGTATTGGTTGCCCTTATTCTTGTTTTTGGAGCAGGATTTTATTATGGAAAAAATAAGGTAATATGCAATATTTGCAAACCAGAGCAGGTTAATTTTTCTCTTTTTTGGGACGCCTACAATAAGCTTCATGAAGGTTTTATAGATAAAGAAAACATAAATGAAAATGAAATAATCTATGGTGCAATTTCTGGAATGACCAAAAGCTTGGGCGACCCTTACACTGATTTTTTTGACCCAAGTCAGGCAAAAATATTCCAGCAAGATCTTTCTGGCTCATTTGATGGTATAGGAGTTGAAATTGGTATAAAGAAAGACCAGTTAACAGTAATTTCCCCCTTGAAAGGAACACCCGGCGAAAGAGCTGGTTTGGCTTCAGGAGACATAATTGTGGCTGTAGACGGGAAAAGCACCTCAAATATGACAATAGACGAGGCTGTAAGCCTAGTAAGAGGCAAGAGAGGTACGCAGGTTGAACTTACTGTTTATAGGGAGTCATGGGGTCAGGCAAAGGATATTAAAATTACCAGAGACACAATTAAAATTGATTCTGTAAGTTGGGAGTTAAAAGATTTAGATGTAGCATATATTAAAATAAATCAGTTTAATCAATCCTTGCCAACTGAATTTACGAAAATTGCAAGAGACATAATGACGAGTTCAGCAAAAAAGATTATTTTGGACTTAAGAAATAATCCTGGCGGATATCTTGAAGTTTGCCAAGATATTTCCGGCTGGTTTTTAAAAAGCGGGGAAATAGTGACGATTGAAGATTTTGGAAGCAGTAAGGAATCCAAAAAATACTTGGCAGAAGGCAATGGATTACTTGCAAATTATCCAATAGTTGTTTTAATAAATAGTGGATCGGCTTCGGCTTCAGAAATTTTGGCCGGAGCGCTTCGTGATAACAGGGGAATTAAGTTGGTTGGAGAAAAATCTTTTGGAAAAGGCTCTGTGCAAGAAGTAGTAGTTCTTCAGGATAAAGTCTCATTTTTGAAGATTACTGTTGCTAAGTGGTTAACACCAAAAGGAGACTCAATATCAGAGGTTGGCTTGGAACCAGATGTTAAAGTTGAATTAGATCAGGAAAATATGCAAAATGATACTCAACTTAATAAGGCGCTTGAAATAATTAAGGAATTAAAGTAGAATAAAAAATCGTAAAATATAAAATAATATGAAAGTAATACTCCTAGAAGATATTGAAAATGTTGGCAAAAAATATGAGGTAAAGGAAGTTAAGCCCGGTTTTGCCAGAAACTTTTTAATACCAAAAAAATTAGTAAAGTTGGCTACAAAACAAAACCTAAAATGGTTAAGAGACCAGCAGGAAGTTATTGAAAAAGTTGCGGTTGAGGATTTAAAGCAGGTTCAAGAGTTGGCCTCAAAGGTAGATGGTGAGGAGGTTAATATTAATGTTAAGGTTGGAGAAAACGGACAACTTTTTGAGTCAATTAATTCAGCTAAAATATCAGAGCAGTTAAAAACAATGGGTTTTGATGTCAAAAAATCTCAAATAAAACTGGAATCACCAATTAAAGAAGTAGGGGAGTTTGCTATAAAGATAATGTTAGACCATAATCTAGAAGCAGAAGTTAAGTTAATTGTGGCTGGAGAGAGTGAATCAAAAAAAGAAAAAGAAGACTAATTTTAAAAGAGTCAAAATATTAATTTTTTAGTTGCAAGATGAAATATATTTTTGTGGCTGGGGGTGTTATGTCTGGAATTGGAAAAGGAATAGCCACAGCTTCAATTGGTAGAATATTAAAGAGCAAGGGATTTAAGATTACAGCAATTAAAATTGACCCCTACATCAATGTTGATGCAGGCACCATGAACCCCACCGAACACGGCGAGGTTTTTGTTTTGGATGATGGTTATGAAACAGACCAAGATATGGGAAACTATGAGAGATTTCTTGATGAGTCATTACCTTCAATAAATTATATGACTACTGGTAGGGTTTACCAAGAGATTATAAAAAGGGAAAGAAACTTAGAATACAAGGGAAAGAATGTTGAAGTGGTCCCCGATGTGCCACTAGAGGTGATTAGACGCATTAAGGAAGCTCAAAAGTCTGCTAACGCCGATATTACACTTGTTGAAGTTGGAGGCACTATTGGTGAATATCAAAATATTATTTTTCTTGAGGCGGCCCGCATGTTAAAGCATCAAAATCCAAAAGATGTTGCCGTGGTAATGCTTTCTTATGTGCCAATTCCAAATAATATAGGGGAAATGAAAACAAAACCAACTCAATACGCAAGCAGAGAGCTTAACTCTGTTGGATTGCAAGCAGATATTATATTAGCCAGATCTCCATTACCTTTAGATGAAAAAAGAAAAGAAAAAATTGCTACTTTTTGTAATATTATTCCTGAACATGTAATTTCAGCTCCGGATGTGGAAAGTATTTATGATGTGCCGCTCAACTTTGAAAAAGATGGATTAGGTAGAATATTATGTGAAGTTTTAGGATTGGAAGACAAAAAAGCAAATCTTGCTGACTGGGAAGAATTTGCAGTTAAAACTAAAAATGGATCAAAAAAATTAGAGATAGCTGTTGTTGGAAAATACTTTATGTCAGGAGATTATGTTCTTTCTGATGTTTATATATCTGTAATAGAAGCAATAAAGCATGCAGCTGCTTCTGAAAATTTAGGAGTTAAATTGTCTTATTTAGATTCTGAAGAATATGAGAAAGACCCTAAAAAATTAGAAGAATTGCGTAAATATAGTGGTGTGTTGGTGCCCGGAGGTTTTGGAGGAAGGGGAGTAGAGGGTATAATTTCAGCCATTAAATTTTCAAGAGAGAATAATATTCCTTACTTTGGACTTTGCTATGGTATGCAGTTAATGGTAATAGAGTTTGCAAGAAATGTTGCCAAAATTGAAGATGCGAATACATCTGAAATAAACCCAGATGCCAAAAATGCTGTAATTGACTTGATGCCAGAGCAAAAAGAAAAAATTAAAAGGGGGGATTATGGAGGCACAATGAGGCTCGGAAGTTATTTTTGTAAATTAAAAGAGGGTACAATTGCAAAGTCAGTATACAATTCGTTAGAGGTTAGTGAAAGGCATAGGCATCGTTATGAAGTAAACCCAAATGTGATTGATAAATTAACTGAAGCGGGGTTAGTTTTTTCTGGCACCTCTCCTGATGGAAAATTAATGGAAATAGCTGAATTACAAAAACAAAAGCATCTATTCATGTTGGGCACCCAATTTCATCCGGAGTTTTTGTCTCGTCCGTTAAGACCTCATCCTCTATTTGTTGAGTTTTTAAAATCAGCCTCAAAAAGTAATTAAAAAACAGCTCAATGAGCTGCTTTTTAATTACTTTGCAGATTCAACGTTTACAATTTTGACTTGTCTTTGAGATCCATCAAAAAGCTTTTTCTGTTTGGTTTTGAAGCTTACTATACCTGGCTTTATAGCGTAAAGAGTATCATCTGATCCCTTTCTTACATTTTTTCCAGCCATATATTTTGCGCCTCTTTGCCTTACAATAATGTTGCCGGCTTTAGCTCCTTGGCCTCCAAAAATTTTAATTCCAAGTCTTTGTGATCTTGAATCTCTTCCAAGTCTGGATGCTCCTGTAGATTTACTTGTTGACATAAAACGAAGTGAACACTGAGCACAATAAATAGTCTTGTGCTTCGTGATCTTTAATTATTACAAGTCAAATATTAGCAAATATTATTGAATTTGTCAAAGGACTGATATATAATATCTTTATGAAAATACCATCGCACATAGTCTTATTTCCTGATGGCAATCGAAGATGGGCAAAAGAAAAAGGGCTTTCAATGAAAGATGGCTACATAAAAGGAAAAGACAAATTTAATGATTTTTTAAGGTGGTGTCATAAAAGGGGAGTAAAGGCAGTGACCGTTTTTGGTTTTTCTAGCGAAAATTGGAAAAGACCTCAGGATCAGGTTGATTTTTTAATGGGAGTTTTTGAGAAGTACCTTGGCGAAGGGATTGGAGAATTTAATAAGGAGGGGGTAAGAGTAAGGGTGATTGGGGAGAGAGAAAAGCTTTCAAAATCTCTAAAAAAAGTTATAGAAGAAGTGGAAAAAGAAACTCAAAATAATAGCCGGGTTTATTTAAATTTAGCTGTTAGTTATGGTGGAAAATGGGATATTATAAATGCTGTTAAAAAAATTATAAAAGAGGGCATTGATGCTGAAAAAATAACAGAAGAATTTTTTGATGACTATCTTTCAACTGCTGGTTTGCCAGAACCCGATTTAATAATTAGAGCTGGTGGAGAAATGAGATTGTCTAATTTTGTTTTGTGGCAGTCAGCTTACGCAGAACTTTATTTTTCTGAAAAATTGTGGCCTGACTTCCAAGAAGAAGATTTAAATAAGGCCCTTAAAGAATTTGATGATAGACAGAGAAGGTTTGGGAGATAGTATTTATAAATGATATACTAAATTAGTCCTTTCTATTCCACTTTGCTTTAAAAAGAGGTGCGCGATGGCAAGATATTTAAAGTGGATCGTTATTTCTGGCATACTTTTCTGTAGCCACGCAATAATTTTTTTGTCTACTGAATCTATTAAGGACTTACTTTCCATGAATGAGAGCATTGAAGAATATGATCAGGTAAATTTAGTTGAAGAAACCTCAATTTCAAGTAGAAGAAAAAAACAAATTCAGGTTGGCGTTTTAATACCCGAAGATCTCTTATTTGAAGAAGAGCAAGCTAATCTACAACTTGCACAAAGCTTTTTATCTGAAAAATTGAACTGGAAATTTATAGACAAAATGAGACTCCCAAGAGTTTTGGGACTCAAAGGAATAGGTTTTGGCTTTAGGGTTATAAGCGACGATAGGCAAATAGCACTGGAATAGGCAATCAAAAACGCTCGGAATTCCAAGCGTTTTTATTTTACAAAGACTTTGATATTGTTTGAGCCATTTTTATCCATCTTGGCTCGCGAGGGTTATTTTTGTACTTTGAAGCAGATTTTTGAATTTCAATGAGAGAAAATAAATCGTTCTTCTCCCATTTATTAATATTTATTCCCTTATTACTGTGAACTATATTTACGGCTTTTTTCCAAAGTTGAAAATCTTTTTTCTTGTTTCCTTCAAGTGTATTTTTCTCAAAAAATGGTATGACCAAATCTTTTATGTAATCTATGTTTTGCACTGAAAATCTTGCCTGGTTTTTCAAGACATTAACATTCCCGCAATTTAAAATATTTTTAACTGCTGATAATTTTTTTACAGAATCTTTTGATGCAGTAATTATAAATTGAACTTTCCATCGATAGTAAGTGGGGGAATTGGTTCTCTCGTGTCTAGTGTCTTTTCTAAACTGTAAATCAAAGCAACCACCATTATTTACTAATTCAGCAATGTTTACATTATTTTCTTTAGCCATTGAGCAATTCTACCAGATATATAATTATGCGACAATACCTATTTTATTAAACAAGATTCGTAGGGGTTTTAATTCTATAAAAAATAGGGTATTATGGCTAGGATGTCAGGCAATAGTATACTGATTAAATATTTTCCTAATGTCTAACGAAACAATCATAAAATTTAGTGATGTTTCCTTTGCTTGGGAAGCCAAAAGGCCCATTTTAGATGAGGCCAATTTTAGTATACGTAGAGGGTCTAAAATTACCTTAATGGGGCAAAATGGAGCTGGCAAAAGTACTATTTTTAGTTTGATAATGGGGGATTCAGAGCCTGATTCAGGGTCAGTTAACATTTCACACAATGTCACCATAGCAACGGCTAAACAAATTATTTTACGAGAAGATTTATCATTGACTATTAGGGAGTTTTTTGAAAAATGTTTTGTTAAAAAGGTTTATAATATTGAGGTAAAGATTGACGAGGTTTTGAAAATAGTAAATTTACATTTAAAGCAGGACAGAATTGTTAAAAGTCTTTCGGGTGGACAACAGGCCAGACTTCTCTTGGCTTCAGCGCTAATACAAAACCCAGATGTCTTACTGCTGGACGAGCCAACGAATAATTTAGATAAAGCTGGCATTGAGCATCTAACTCAATTTATTATCAAATATCCAAAAACTTGTGTGGTAATTTCCCACGATGCTGATTTTTTAAATTCCTTTACTGAGGGAGTATTGTATTTAGATATTTTTTCAAAAAAAGTTGAGCAATATACAGGAGATTATTTTTCCGTTGTTGAAGAAATAAGAGTAAGATTAGAAAAAGAGCGGATGAAAAATTCCAGATTAGAAAAAGATATTTCCCATAGAAAGGAACAAGCTAATTTCTTTGCGCAAAAAGGAGGTCACCTTAGAGATGTGTCTAGCAAAATGTGGAAGACTATAGAAAAACTAGAAGAGGAAAAAGTTGATGTAAGGAGAGAAGACAAGACAATTAGAGATTTTACTATCCAAGCTCAAGAGGATATTGGCGGAGTTCTTTTAGAATTAAATAGTGTCACAATTGTAAAAAATCATAAATTCGTAGATAAAAAAGTAGAGGTGCGTTTAGGGAAGAGAGACAGATTATTGTTAATCGGACCCAATGGAATTGGTAAAACCACGCTTTTGGAAAAACTAGCTTCAGGACATGCAAAGAGTGAACATATAAAAGAGGGTTTGCAGATTAGCTATTATCGTCAAGATTTCTCAAATTTGGATTTTAATGAAACGGTTTATCAAACTATTTCTAAAGTGACTAGTGCTTCAGAGCAGAATCTTCGCTCTCACGCAGCAGGGTTTTTGATTGATTCTGAAATATTAAAAACAAAAATAGGATTACTATCTGAAGGGCAAAAAGGATTGGTGGCGTTTGCTAAGATTTCACTACAAAAACCTGGATTAATTATTCTTGATGAGCCAACTAATCACATTAACTTCCGCCATATCCCAGTTATTGCTAAAGCCATAAATGAATTTGAGGGAGCTATTATTTTGGTAAGCCACATGTCAGATTTTGTCGAGAAAATAAAAATTGATCAAACATTAGACTTAGGTAAATTTTTGTAAAAATAAAATGATTATCGATGATGTAAAAATTACAATTACCGGAGGAGATGGAGGAAAAGGGATGGTGAGGTTTAATAAAACTAAAATGTCTTTGGGGCCTACGGGTGGTAGTGGAGGAAAGGGAGGAGATGTTTTTCTTAAAGGTGTTTCTGATTTATCAGCTTTAAGGCAGTTTCGTTTTAAAAAAAATCTCAAAGCTGAAAAAGGCCAAGATGGTAAATTTCAACTTAATGATGGCAAAAGCGGTGAAAATTTAATCTTGTTGGTTCCCGTGGGAACTGTGATGCATAATTTAGATAATGGTAAAACAGTTGAAATTATAAAAATAGGGCAAACCGAATTAATGGCAAGAGGTGGTAAGGGAGGCAAGGGAAATTTTCTTTTTAGATCAGCAACCAATACAACTCCAAGAGAAGCCGGTCAGGGAAGTAAAGGAGAATCTTTTAATGTAAGGCTTGAGCTAAAAATGATTGCAGATATTGGATTTATTGGATTACCCAATGTAGGGAAATCCAGCTTACTAAATATGCTTACTCAAGCAAATAGCAAAGTGGCAAATTATCCTTTTACTACTTTAGAGCCTAATCTAGGTGTATATTACGAGTTAATTTTGGGAGATATTCCAGGAATTATTGAGGGAGCAGCTGAGGGTAGGGGATTGGGGGTTAAATTTCTTCAGCATATTGAGCGTACTAAAGTATTGTTTCACCTAGTTTCAGCTGAGTCTGAAAATCCTGTTGAGGATTATGATGCGGTGAGAAAAGAATTGGAATTATATAATCCTTTGCTTTTAGAAAAACCAGAATATATTTTTTTGAGTAAAAGTGATGAAGTGTCTGAAGAAAAAATATTAGAAGTCAAAAAATCCTTCAAGAAAAATAAAAAGGAAATTACTTCTATTTCAACTCTTGATGACAAAAGTATGGATAGTGTCAAAAAAATACTCAATACTCTTATTGAAGAAAAAAATATTCAAGGAATAAAAGTTTAACTTATTAAAGATATGTATGATGTGGTAGTTATTGGTGGGGGGCCGGCGGGCATGATGGCTGCCGGCAGGGCGGCAGAGCGGGGCCGTTCTGTTTTGCTGATGGAAAAAAATCCGGTCTTGGGCAAGAAGCTGCTGATTACGGGCGGCGGACGGTGCAATGTAACCAACAATAAAACCGAAGTCCGCACTATGCTTTCAAAATACAAGGGAAACGACCAGTTTCTTTTTTCGGCCTTTGCACAATTTAGCGTAAAAGACGCAATTCATTTTTTTAACTCGCGGGGAATGGCAACCAAAGAAGAAAACGAGGGGAGGATTTTTCCTGTTTCCGATAGTGCCAAATCCGTTTTTGATGTACTGGTAAAATACATGAAAGAAGGAAAGGTAAAAGTGCAGACGAATGCCGATGTTGTAGGAATTTTAGTTGATACGTCTACGGGAAATATTAAAATTACCACTAAGGATAAAAAAGAAATATTAGCCAAAGCTTGTGTGCTCGCTACAGGAGGTATTTCTCGTCCTGAAACCGGTTCAACGGGAGAGGGATTTAAATGGTTAAAGAAGCTGGGGCACACAATTGTAGAAAACGATTTTGCATTGGTTCCTGTTGCATTGGCTGACGGATGGGCAAAGAAATTAGGAGGCTTAACTTTGGACAATATTAAGCTAACCACATTTCAAAATGGCAAAAAGCAGTCGGTTGGAAAAGGGAGTCTTTTGTTTACCCATTTTGGTGTTACTGGTCCCACTGTGCTGAATATGAGCAAAGAAATTGGTGAGCTTCTAAAGTATGGTAAGGTTGTTATAGAGCTTGATTTGTTTCCCAAGACAGACCTTGGGGCGCTAAAGAAACAGTTGCAAAAACTGTTGGTCATCAACAATAATAAAAAGCTTAAAAATGTGCTGAGTGATTTAATTCCTACTGCACTAGCTGCTACTCTTTTGAGTATTGTTAATATTGATGGAGAAACAAAAAATAATATGGTGAGTACTGAGTCCCGCAAAAAACTGGTATCCCTAATGAAAGCCATCCCTCTTAACGTTTCCCATATACTTGGCGCAGACAAAGCTGTTATTTCATCTGGTGGTGTGGCGCTACCTGAGGTTAATTTTAAAACCATGGAATCTCGTCTTATCAAAAATCTCTACTTAGTTGGCGATGTTTTAAATATAGACCGCCCTTCTGGAGGCTATAGTCTTCAACTCTGCTGGACCACAGGGTTTGTAGCCGGAAGTAATGTTTAATTTTATTATGCGACAAATGGATTAAGTAAAAAAGAGGGAAGTGAACCCTCTTTTTGAATGGCTATTTTTTCAAATCTTTTCCGCCGTGAAATTGGCGATGAATGTCGCGGAGGCGTTTGTTGGTGACGTGAGTATAAATTTGGGTGGTGGCAATATTTTTATGGCCGAGGAATTCTTGGACGGTGCGGAGGTCAACACCTTGATTCATTAAATCAGTTGCATATGAATGCCTTAAAGTGTGTGGAGTAGTGAAGGTGGGGATTCCCGCCAAGATTGCGTGCTGTTTTACAATTCGTTCAACCGATCTTGGGGTAAGTCGTGTGCCAGTACCATCTTTATCACGGAAGTTTATAAATAATGATTTATCTTTGGAATTTCTTATGGAAATATATTTTTTAATCCATTCCAATGAGCGGTCAGAAAAATAAATTGTTCGTGGATGACCGCCTTTGCCAATGATTCCAAGCTCTAAATCCTGCTTGTCTTTTAGATTTGCAAACTGTTCTATATTAAGAGAGCATAACTCAGCAATTCTAAGTCCAGTTGAGAAAAAGGTTTCCAAAATGGCCCTATTTCTAATACCTGTGGCATCTTTTGGTTGAGCTGAGGTTAAAAGGCGCTCGATCTGCTCTAGGGTAAGGAATTTCACTGTTTTTTCGCCTTTATTGGCCTTAGAAAGGGCTATTTTGTCTGGGGGGAGGCTTTGGACGTCTTTTGCTACAAAGTACCCTAAAAAGGCCCTTAAAGCGATTAAATAGTAGTTTTGGGTGCTTTTTTGAAGGATTTTACCCCTTATAGGGTCTTGGTACCTAGAGAGGTAGAGACGGTAGTCCCAAATGTGTTCTGGGGTTAATTGGTGGGGAAGTAAGCCCTCTAAACGCTTGGACCTTAACCACAAAACAAATTTATCTAAATATTTTTTGTAATTTCTCTGGGTATTTTCTCTCAAACCTTTTTCAACTTCGCAGTAATCTAAAAAGTCGGGAATGTGTTGCGGGATTGGTTTATTGGATTCGTTCATGTTTTGTAAGTTTATCCTATATAAAGGTCGGTTTACCTACATTTTGCGACGTAGTCTATATTCATAGTAAGGGCTATAGAGGCCCCTGTCAAATACTACTCTACTTTTGTTCCGGTTAGGTTTGAAAAATTTTCTGCAAAATAATTTTTTACTTTTTCCCAAATATTTTTTACTGCATTATCTTTTTGTGTGATTACCTCATTTTTGAGTGGCTCTCCCCTACTTTCAACCTCCTTGGATAGTTTTGGGTAAAAACTGGCCCCCAACCAATTTGTTGATTTTGACCAGTATTTATTAGTCTCATTTTTACTCCAAGAATAAAAAGATTTTCCAAACGGTTTTACAAATTCTTGTTGACTTAAAAATAATACTGATAATATAACAGCTATGATAATAAAATATTTGATGACTCCCCTATTATTTTCCATTTTATTGGCACTGAAAGTTTTCACCTTCAATAATATCACTTGGTGAAACTCCTAAAACCTGCAATACTTTTTGGGCTATAAATTTTTTTGTTGAATCAACCGTGCTTTCTTTTGCATTATTAACTTGATTTATAGTGTTGCTTTTTAAACTTTCTCCAACCTCTAATGCGCCTTCTTGTAGTTGAGAAATTTTTTCGTATGCATTTTCTTTTGCAGAATCTATATTTATGCCACTGTCAGATAACGACGAAAATCCGCCCCCTTTTCTTATTGGGACTGGGTTAATACTTTTAATGCTGTCTGAAACTTTTCCTTCAGAAAAGTTTTGACTAAAAAAAGCCAAACTTAAAACACAACCTATCATAAAAGTATTAAAAATAATAATTCCCGTTTTTTCGTTTTGCATTTTTGTAATATTTGTTTATTTTACCAATAAAATTTGCAACAAAAAAGCCCAAAAGGGCTTATATACTAAACTTCTGCTTTTATTTCATAATTAGTAAACTCGTTTTGAATCAATTTTACTGTTTTTGATCGGTCTGGCTCTTGGCCGTAATCTTTGCTTTCACCAAAAAGAATAATCTCTTTTTTCCACCAGTTGGATTGTACAAATCCACCGCCAAGGACTTTGTATAGCACAGGCGTATTACTTTCTGTTAGCTCCTCGGTGAGAGCGTCGTCGATTTCATAATGTCTTTCCATCATATTAGTTCCAACCCTAACGATGATTTTTTTATCTGATCCTTCAGAAACTTCCGCCACAATAAATTTGTAGGCATTCTGAATATTCATCTTAACGTTGGCAATATTATCCAGACTCATTTGTTTCTCCTTTTGAATGTACTGACCAGAATTCTATCATTTTTTTTGAATTAAACAAGCCTTTATTATAAGGCTTGTTTAATTCTCTCTAGAGTTTTTTCTTTTCCTAAAATTTCAGCTATCTCAAACGGTCCGGGACTCGCCTTCTTACCCGACAATGCTACCCTCAGTGGCCAAAGAGTATATCCCTTATTTTCTACTGGATAACCTTTTTCTCTATTAAATTTTTCTGAAGCTTCAAATAAAATTTTCTCTAAATTTTTTGCATCCCACTTCTTTGCTGACGATAATTCTTTGTCGCACAGCAAAAGCGCTTCTTTAATATCTGCATCTTTCATTTCTTTCCACTTTAATAAATCTTTTTCATATATTAGATTATCTTCAAAAAATAAATTTGTTAATTCAGTAATATCTGAAAGCTTCTTCATTCTTGTTTTTGAAACTTCAACAATTTTTTCTAATGTTTTTTGTGAAAAGTTTTTATGGTCTTCTGGCAAGTATTCAAGGCATAGCTTTGTTAAAATAGGGGCTGGCATTTCTCTAATATATAGTCCGTTAATGTGATCTAATTTTTGCGTGTTAAACACTGCCCCAGCCTTCTGAACTTTTTCTAATGAAAATTCATTAATTAATTCTTTCATTGAGAATATTTCTTTTTCTGTCCCAGGATTCCAGCCAAGAAGCGCCATAAAGTTTATTAGGGCCTCAGATAAATAACCTGCCTTATGGTAATCAGATACCGCTACATCTCCGGCTCTCTTTGACATTTTAGATTTATCGGCATTTAATAGTAATGGTAAATGAGCGTATTCTGGTTGGTTAAAACCTAGTGACTCCTGAAGTAAAATATGTTTTGGTGTATTAGATAAATGATCTTCTCCTCTAATTACATGAGAAATTTGCATTTCATGATCATCAACCACAACAACAAAATGATAAAGCGGGGTCTCAATATTTTTTGCAATCACTATGTCGCCCAACAGTCCTGAATCAAATTCAACATTACCTCTTATTAAATCATTAAACTTTACTTTTTTTGATTCAATTTTAAAACGAATAACTCCAGAGATATTATTTTTATCACGGCATTTACCATCATACTTTGGAGCCAATCCCCTACTCTGCTGATCTTGTCGCTTGGCTTCTAGTTCCTCACTTGTGCAATTACAATAATACGCTTTTTTTTCTGATAAAAGTTTTTCTAAATATTTTTTATAAATATCTGTTCTTTGAGATTGCTTGTATGGTCCAAATTTTCCATCAATATCTGGACCCTCACTCCAATCAATCCCCAACCATTTTAGCTCATCAATAATATTTTGCACCCATTCTAACTTAGATCTTTCTTTGTCTGTGTCCTCAATTCGCAAAACTGTCTCGCCATTATTTTGTTTGGCAAATAAGTAATTAAAAAGAATAGTTCTTGCATTTCCTATGTGCAAAGGTCCAGTTGGAGATGGCGGAAATCTTAACCTTATTTTTTTCGTCTCTTGTTTCTTCTTTAACATTTTTTATTTTTTATACCGTTTTACTATTCAACTCTTTAATAATTTCTTCTGCAATAATTTCAGCTGAATTTGGTTTTGCAAATCCTAGAGCTGAAAGACTCATTTTTTGAGAATTTGCCATAATATTTTCAATTTGACCCATAAAGTAAGGTATTGTTAAATCTTCTTGCTCAATTACAATACAGGCTCCGGATTTGGCATATGAATATGCGTTTTTTGATTGATGATTGTTTGCTGAAGTGCTAAGGGGAATTAAAATAGAGGGTTTTCCTAAAGATGCAATCTCAAAAATACTACCAGCTCCAGCTCTTGATATTACCAAATCGCAAGATAAAAGAGCATTTTTTAATTGTACTTGATTTAAAAATTCATACAAATGATAATTTGAGCTTGAGGAATTATCTTTTAACAATGCATCTGTTTCTATTTTCACTAGTCTATATTTCTTTGGACCTGCAATATGAATTACCTGATATTTTTCAAGAAGCAGGTTAATAATGC
>VGLO01000017.1 GCA_016866675.1 Candidatus Staskawiczbacteria bacterium
ATAAAATTTTTACAGGAAAAAAATATTGGCACAAGACCTTTTTATCCTGCCATTCACACTCAAAATCCATATAAAAAAAATAAAGGGGATTATAAAAATTCAGAAAAGATATCAATGAGGGGTTTATGGTTACCTTCATCATCTTTTTTATCAGATGAAGATATTATATATGTTTGTAATAATATAAAAGAATTTTTTCATGAAAATACTTTACATAGCTCTAAAACATGAGTATGGCGATCCAAATAAAGGGCTAAGTTATGCATATTATAATGGCTATGATGCTTTGCGGTTTATGGGAAATGAATATCAGGTAGTGTTTTTCCCATATGATGAGTTGTTATACAAGTTTGGTCAGGAAAAAATGAATGAGATGCTACTTCAAGCAGTTAAAAATGAGAATCCTGATCTTTGTTTCTTTTCTCTTTTTAATGATGAAATATATAAAGAAACCATTAAAAAAATATCAGATTCAGGAAAAACCATTACATTTAATTGGTTTGCAGATGACAAATGGAGATTTCATAACTTTACAAAACATTGGGCTCCTCTATTTAATTGGGTTTCTACTGATCAAAAATCATCAGTGAAAGATTATCAAAAGATTGGTTATAAAAATGTTGTGGTGGGGTGTTGGGGTTGCAATCAAAGAATTTTTAAACCCCTTGCACTCGAAAAAGTATACGATGTTTCTTTTGTGGGTCAGGCCTATGGTCCAAGAAATACATTGGTTAAAAAGCTCAAGAAGGCCGGAATAAATATAGAGTGCTTTGGAAATGGCTGGCCGAACGGGCGTGTTTCTCAAGAAAAAATGATTGAAATATTTTCTCAAAGTAAAATTAATCTTAATTTTACCGAAAGAAGAGGTGTCACACCTCTATATTTGGCTAAAATATTTTTTGCTAAAAAAAATGGCAAGATTACTTTATATTATCCAAATCAGTGGTTAGATAATGCAAAATCAGTTTTTGCTGAATTACAAAACGAAATTAAGGGTAGGAATTTTGAAATTCCAGGATGTAATGCGTTTATGATTACTGGTAACGCAGAAAATTTAGAAGATTATTATGTTTTTGATAAAGAAGTTGTTGTGTATAAAAGTGCAAACGATTTAATTAGAAAAATAAAATATTATTTGCAACATCAAGAGGAAAGAGAGAAAATAGCTGAAGCTGGATATAAAAGAACAATGAATGAATATACATATGAAAAAATATTCAAGAAAATATTCAAACAAATTATGAACAATCATGGAGCAATACTATAATATTCACAACTTAGTAAAAATAATAGTTCAAACTAACAATATATATTTGTTAGAAGAATTAAATTACACACTAAGATATTTTAAAACAGAAGATTCTTTATTGAGTTATGACATTGAGATAAAAGATATAAGTCATTTTTCTTTGCCACAAGAGCATCTTATTATCTCCGATAAATTTTTTGGTTTTAAAAATGGTTTTTTTAGTAAAGATGATGAGTATGCGATTATTATGGACGGAGAAAAAATTACATTATTTGAAAAGGAAAATAGTATTGCAATTAACGAACTAATTGAGCTTTTACTGCTTAAGAAAGGGTACACTTTCATTCATGGAGCAGGGATTAGTTATAACGGAGATGGTGTTATTTTTCCATCACCACCAAATACTGGTAAAACAACCTTAATGTCAAAATTAAGGAAAAAAGATAGTGTAAATTTTTTTGGAGATGATTATATTATATTAAAAGAAGACGGGTCTATGCTTTCATATCCAATGGATTTTTCAATACATGATTATCATTTCAAATTTTTTGAAGAATTAAAGAGGGCTCCAGAAGGAAAACAAATAAAAAGAATTTTTTATGAAAAATTTTTAGTAGACATTGTAAGGCATTTTCCCATAAGAAGAACATTAAAAAAGATAGCAAGATTTTTTAATTACGAATTTTTAAAGGGCGGAGAGTATTTGAAGGTTGAGGCAAAACGTCTTATGGGTGCTAAAAAAGTAGGTAAGATGGCAAAGGTAAAATATAGCGTATGTCTTAATAAGTATGAAGGAAGAGACTTGAGAATTGAAAGTGTTGACCCAGAAACTATTATTAAAGAAATTATTGGAACCCTGCAATCTGAATGGTACAAATCATTACCAGCATTGCACTTTTTGGCTTCATTTGGATTAGTAGATTTAACTGAATCTTTTAAAAAAACAAATGATATTTTAAGGAACAATTTTAAGGATGTTAAGTTTTACCGAGTACTTTTGCCATCTCTTATGGAGCACCAAGAACGCTTTAGGCAGCTAGATGAATTTCTGGAGACTAAAATTTTTAGAGAATTAAAAAATGGAAAATAGGCCACTGGTTTCAGTAGTAATTCCCACTTACAATAGGCAGAAGTATATTGCCTTGGCGATTTCAAGTGTTTTAGAACAAACTTATAAAAACATAGAAATAATTGTCATCGATGACTTTTCTAATGACAAAAGCCTAGAAATTATTTATGAAATAGCAAAAGAAAACGGGAATATATCTCTCTATAAAAATGAGAAGAATCTTGGGTTTGTCAAAAGCTTAAATAAAGGAGTCGGTTTGTCAAAAGGAAAGTATATTGCAAGATTAGATGATGATGATGTTTGGTGTGATGTGAGAAAATTAGAAAAGCAAGTTGATTTTTTAGAAAAGCATAAAGATTACGTTTTAGTTGGAGGGGGTGTTATAAAAATTAACAAAGATGGTAGTGAAATGGTAAGGTTTTCTGTTCCAGAGGAAGATAAAGATATTAGGAAAGTTATTTTGGTCAATAATGTTTTTGCTCATAGCGCAGTTATTTTTAAAAGAGATGATTTTATGAAAGTTGGAGGCTATGATGAACAATTTGGATTTTTTGCTGACTGGGCACTGTGGCTTGCACTAGGGAAAGTAGGTAAATTTTATAATTTTCAAGAATTTTTCATTCATTACTTAGACCAGGAAGATAATAGGTTAAATAGTACTAGAGATAGACAGATAAGACGTAGGTTGTTAGCTAAAGTTAAGCTAAGTAATAAATATAAAAGATATTATAACGGCTCTATTAAGGCTATTCTGCATTCATTTGCTAGTTATGTTTATTCTTTTATACCGCTTAGGAAAAAACTATGGCCAATAATTTTTAAAATTAGAAGTTTTTTCTTCGGTCATCCCCCTTATAAATATTTTTAAATTCTCTTCATAATTAATTGATTAGGGGCGATAAAAGTGGTAGCATTACAAAAATATGGAACATGAGATTGTCATAAAAAGAAGACAAGGTTTATCAAGTATAGACTTTAAGGAATTATGGAGCTATAGGGAGCTCCTCTATTTTCTTGCATGGAGGGATATTAAGCTACGCTATAAACAGACCGTAATTGGAGTTGGATGGGCTATATTGCAGCCATTTTTAATGATGGTTGTGTTTTCTATTATATTTGGCAGGATTGCGGGAGTTCCTTCAGATAGCGTGCCTTATCCGATCTTTTCTTTCACTGGTTTGCTTCTTTGGAATATATTCTCTAATTCTTTAAGTAATTCAAGTCAAAGTCTTATTTCAAGTGCAAGTATTATACAAAAAGTATATCTGCCAAGAATTTTGTTGCCAACAGCATCTGTTATAGTGACATTGGTTGATTTTTTATTCGCAGGAATTATTTTTATTGGTATTTTAATATACTATAATTTTACTCCAAATTTAATCGGCATTTTATTAGTAATACCAATGATAATTTTTACATTAATATCTTCTTTGGGAATGGGATTTTTCTTATCTGCCTTAAATGTGAAGTTTCGCGATGTAAGATACGCTTTGCCATTTTTTATCCAACTTTTAATCTTTATGACACCTGTAATTTATCCTATTTCAATAACTCCTTTAAAATACCAATGGATTGTAGCTTTAAATCCAATGACTGGAATAATTGAGTCATTTAGAACAGCTCTTTTGTATGAAACTCCAGTTGACTGGAATTTGCTGACAATTTCAGTTGTAATGGGAATGATATTATTTGTTTTTGGAGTATGGTACTTCTTAAGAACAGAGAAAACATTTGCTGATGTAATATGACAGAGCCAATTATTAAAGTTGAAAATCTTTCAAAGCGCTATTGGATTTCTCATGAAAAAGGACCTTCTTATGCCACGCTTCGCGATGAGCTTGTTAAGATTGTCCAAAAGCCAGCTGAGTGGATAATGGGAAAAAAATCAGAAAAAGAGCACATTTGGGCGCTCAAAGATGTTAATTTTTCTGTTAACTCAGGAGAGATCGTTGGTGTTATTGGTGCTAATGGAGCAGGTAAATCAACGCTCCTGAAAGTTTTAACAAGAATTACGCCACCTTCAGACGGTAGGGTAGCTTTAAGAGGTAGAGTGGGTAGCTTGTTAGAAGTGGGAACAGGGTTTCATCCAGAGCTCACAGGAAGAGAAAATATTTATTTAAATGGTGCAATTTTAGGAATGAGCAGAAAAGAAATCTCTAGCAAGTTTAGCGAGATAGTTCAGTTTTCTGGCGTTGAAAAGTTTTTAGACACTCCCCTAAAAAGATATTCAAGTGGTATGAATGTAAGGCTGGCATTTTCGGTAGCTGCTCATTTGGAACCAGAAATTTTATTGATTGATGAAGTTTTAGCTGTTGGAGATGTTGCATTTCAAAAGAAATCAATGAGTAAAATGGAAGAGGTTAGTAAAAAAGGGAGAACAATTCTTTTTGTTTCCCATAATATGGCAAGCGTTGTAAATCTTTGCAAAAGAACAATTCTTTTAGATGGTGGAAAAATAGTTATGGATGGTCCGACTTCAGAAGTGATTGAATATTATATGGGACTTAAAGAAAATAAAATTGCAGAAGTTGTTTGGTCAAATTTGGATTTGGCTCCAGGAAACGAAGAGGCAAAACTGCACAAGGTTAGAATTTTATCAGATGATGGAAGGCCAATTTCAGAAGCCGATATACAAAAAGAAACTCAAATTGAAATGAGTTACTGGAATTTAAAAGAGGGTGCAAAGCTTTTTGTATCAATGCATTTAATTAGTAGTCAAGGAATAACTGTTTTGACTACTTTTAATGCACCATCGGTTAGCTTAACTAAAGATGAGTGGTATGACAAAGAAAAACCCAAAGGTCTTTTTAAATCTATTTGCAAAATACCTGCAAACTTTTTGAATGAAGGTATGTATTTTATAAGTGTTTTTATTACGAGCTATGATGGCATGATGATAAACCACGCCGTAAAAGAGAAGGTTATCTCTTTTAATGTTGTTGATACTGGAGGAATGAGAAAAGAATATAGTGGTCCATGGGTTGGGGTAGTAAGGCCAAGGCTTTCTTGGAGTACGGAGTATGAAGGAAACAAATAATCCATATTTAAGTATTGTTATATACTCTCGCAATGATAACTATGAGGGCAATGCATTTGAACGATTGCAAATGACAATTGACAATCTTGTTTTACAATCAAAAAAATATAATCTTTCAGCTGAATTAATAATAGTAGACTGGAATCCGCCAGAGGATAAGCCTTTACTCAAAGATGCTCTGTTAATACCAAAAGATCTTGGGCCAATGACAATAAGATTTATTGTGGTACCAAATGAGATACACGAAGGATATAGAGCGCACTCAAAAATGAATATAATTCCTGTCGCAGCTCTTAATGTTGGCATTTATAGGGCAAGGGGACAGTTTATATGGGCTACAAACGCTGACCTTCTTTTTTCTAATGAGTTGATTGAGTTTTTAGCATCTAAAAAAATGGATAAAGAGAATTTTTACAGAGTTTTTAGATACTCTGTTGATGAAAATGTTTTAAGTAAAAAAACTTTAGATGAGAGAATTGATTTTTGTAAAAATAATATTGTTGAAGTTTTTCAGAAAAACACTACATCAATACATGGTCTAAAAGAGCATCCTATTTTACAAACTTCTTGTGGTGGAGATTTTATTGTTTTTTCCAAAGAGTATTGGGAAAAAATTAATGGATATCCTGAATTAAATAATCTAGGAGCTTTCACAGATTGGTTGTTGTGCTATATGCTTTATTTAGCCGGACTTAAAGAAAAAATGTTGCCTGACACAATGCGCGTTTATCATATGGATCATAAAAAACATAAACAGCAAAGAGAGCAATTTAAAAAAAGCGCAACAAACTATGTGAGGTATGAAATTTATCACAAGCTTGGCCAAAAAAGTATTTTAAAAAAGATTTTAAAGTTTGCAAATAATTTAAAAAATAGATTGCAAGGAATTTTGATGGGTGGCTTTTATATATTCATTGTTCCAATTTCAAAAAAGTTTGGCCCTCAAGGAAATTGGGATTTAAATACAGGATATTCTTATTGGGGATTTCACAGAACCTTAATTAAGATGCTAAAAAATAAAAGGTCATACGCTTTTAATAATAGAGGCTGGGGTTTGCCAAAAGAGAATTTTAAAGAGTTTATAGTTTAATGAATAACGATCCATATATAAGCATTGTTATAACTGCAAGAAATGATGACTATCAAAAGGGTGGTTTTGATCGCATGAGAATGGCAGTTGATACGCTTGTTTTACAATCAAAAAAATATAATCTTTCAGCTGAATTAATAATAGTAGACTGGAATCCGCCAAAAGATAGACCCCTTTTAAAGGATGCACTTATTTTAAAAGATACGGGATTTATAAAAGTAAAATTTATTGTAGTTCCAAATCAAATACATAAGGGTTATAATTCTATAGAAAGAATTAATATTATTAATCCAGCTGCATTTAATGTTGGTATTAGGAGGGCAAAAGGAAGTTTTATTATGGCTACCAATTCAGATATAATGTTTTCTAATGAATTGATGGAATATATTGCTTCAAAAGACCTCAGAGAAGATTCTTTTTATAGAGCATTTAGATATGATATTGATAGAAATGTTTTAAGGGTAAATTCTTTGAATGAAAGAATGAATTTTTGCAAAAATAATATTGTTCAAGTTTTTTCAGAAAATAGTATTTTATTGCATCCCCATGGATTGCATCATCATCCGGTTTTACAAACAGACTGCGGAGGGGACTTTATCTTATTCTCAAGGAATAATTGGCATAAGATTCATGGTTATCCAGAAACAAACAATTTAGGACTGGCTTCAGATGTGCTCTTATGTTATATGGCCTACCTCTCTGGTTTAAAAGAGGTTGTTCTGGGAAAATCAATGAGGGTATATCATATTGATCATGAAAGTCGCTGGAGATGCAAAGACGAAGGTGGATTGGTTCATATTTTTCGTAATAAAGTTTATAATAGGCTAAAATCTGGCAGTTTGATAAAGAAGATTATTAAAAAAACGAGCTTAATCTTTAGGAAAACCTTTGATTTTTTTGAAAATTTGTTTTATAAGCAATTTGGAACATTTTTAAAATATCGTAGCAAAAATAAAAGTTGGGACTTTAATGTTAAGTATTTGATATTTGAACATAGAAGAACTCTCTTTTCTATGCTAAGAGGAGAAAGGTCATATGTTTATAATGGGGAAAATTGGGGTTTTCCAAAGGAGAATTTTAAAGAATTTAATTTAAATTAATGAATATAAATAAAGTTTTAATCACGGGGATTACCGGTTTTGTAGGAAGCCACTTAGCTGAATATGTTTTAAAAAACCATCCAGAGGTGAAGGTTTTAGGTTTGGTGCGCTGGAGATCACCAAAAGACAATATAAAGGGCATTTTGAATAATGTGACGTTGTGCCAAGGAGATTTAACAGATATACCTTCTTTGGAAAGGATTTTATTCCAAGAAAAGCCAGATGTTATTTTTCATTTGGCGGCTCAATCTTATGTTGATTTTAGTTTTTTGGCACCAATCGCAACATTACAGGCAAATGTTATTGGAACAGCAAACCTGCTGGAAGTTGTCAGAAAGTTAAAAACAGAAACAGGGTATGACCCAGTAATTCATATTTGCTCATCATCTGAAGTTTATGGACAGGTGAAGGAAAATGAAACTCCGATTAAAGAAGATAATCTATTTAGGCCAGCTTCTCCATACGCTGTAAGTAAAGTAGCTGAAGATATGCTCGGGCTTCAGTATTGGCTTTCTTGGAAAATAAAAACTATTAGAACTAGAATGTTTACTCATACAGGAGAAAGAAGGGGAGAGTTTTTTGCAGAATCAGCTTTTGCCAAACAAATTGCAGAAATTGAGGCTGGACTAAAATTACCAGTGGTAAAAGTTGGAAACTTAAATAGTATAAGAACTTTCCTTGATGTAAAAGATGCAGTAAGAGCTTACTGGACTCTAGTTCAAAAATGCCAACCCGGAGAAGTTTATAATATTGGAGGCAAAGAAACTATGACCGTTGAAGAAATGCTTAATAAACTTATTGCACTTTCAACAATAAAGGGCATTAAAGTTGAGGTCGACTCAAATAGATTAAGACCATCTGATGTTACATTGCAAATTCCCAGTATTGATAAATTTAAAAAAGAAACTTTATGGGAACCAGAAATTGCTTTTGATAAAACATTGCAAGACCTGTTAAATTATTGGAGAAATTATTATGCCAAAAATAAAGCCTAATAAAAAAGAAATAAACTTAAATCTCTTCAAAACTGTCGACCTAATTAGATCTGCAGAAAAAGGGATTACTAAGTACTATCATGAAGATGATATGAAAACTCCCATGCATATGTCTATGGGAGAAGAAGCTATTACAGCTGGAGTTTGCCACGCATTAAATAGTAAAGATCAAGTTTTTGGTTATTATAGGAGTCATGCCCTATATATTTCTAAGGCTCACGAGGTAAGGAGTTTTTTTGGTGAAATGTATGGAAAAGAAACCGGATGTGTGAGGGGTAGGGGCGGATCAATGCACTTGGCAAATCCGAATGCAGGACTAATGATGATTTCAGCAATTGTTTCAAGTACTATAGCTCCTGCAGTGGGAGCCTCTTTTGCTAATAAAGTAAAAAGAAATGGTAAAATTGTGGCAGTTTTTTTTGGAGATGGAGCTGTTGAAGAAGGAGTGTTTTTTGAAAGTCTAAATTTTGCCTGTTTGATGAAGCTCCCAATAATTTTTGTATGCCAAGATAATGAGCTGGCTGTTGATGTTTTAGCTAAAGAAAGACAGGGCTTTAAGTCAATTCCTGATATTGTAAAATCTTTTGATTGTAATTTTATTTCAAGTCAAAGCACAGACGCAGAAGAAATTTATGAATTAACAAATAAGGCACTGGACTTAATTAAAAAAAACAAAAAACCGGCTTTTATGCATTTAAAATACTACCGAATGCTTCAACATATTGGAGTTATTAGTGATTTTGACAAAGACTCTCCACGACCTAAGGGAGGTTTTGAAAGAGAAAATTACAGGTCCAAAAAAGAGTACGATGAATGGTTTAAAAAAGACCCTCTTAAAGTTTTAAAAAACAAATTGTTAAAGCTAGGAGTATCTGAAGAAAAAGTTTCTCAAATTGAAAAAGAAAATTATTTAGAAGTTGAGGAAAGTATTAAACTTGCCAAAGAAGCACCTTTTCCAAAAAAGAGTGAACTTTTTGATTACATATATGCCAAAGAATAATAACAGACTCATTACATTTTGTGACGCTATTAACGAAGCTCTTCATCAAGAAATGGAAAGAGATGCTTCTATTTTTGTTTATGGAATTGAGACAAAAATGTTTGGTAGCTTAAAGGGATTGGAAGAAAAATTTGGAAAGGACAGATTTTTTTTGACTCCTCTATCTGAAGAAGCAATGACCGGTTTTGGCTTGGGAGCTGCCATTAACGGATTGCGACCTGTGCATATTCACATTAGGGTGGACTTCTTTTTATTAGCTATGAATCAGTTAATTAATATGATTGCTAATGCCCAATATGCAAGTGCAGGTCAATTAAAAGTACCAATGCTTATTAGAGCAGTTATTGGAAGGGGTTGGGGTCAGGGTTTTCAACATAGTAAGTCTTTGCATTCTGTTTTTGCTCATATTCCGGGACTAAAAGTTATCATGCCAACAACTCCTTATGATGCCAAAGGAATGATTACCTCTGCACTTCGCGAAAATAATCCTGTTGTATCAATTGAGCACAGGTGGCTTTATTGGCAGGAGGGGCATGTTCCAGAGGAGTCATATGTTATTCCAATTGGAAAAGGAAATTTACTACGTAAGGGAAAGGATGTAACTATTGTAGCAACTTCATGGATGAATGTTGAGGCTTCTCAAGCTGCCAGTATATTAGAAAAAAGAGGCATTAGTGTTGAAATTGTAGATCCAAGAACAATTAGGCCATTAGATGAAAAAATTATTATAGATTCAGTAAATAAAACAGGCAGGTGTATAGTAGCTGATATTGATTGGCTTTTTTGTGGTTTTTCAGCTGAGGTTGCAGCATTGGTTTCAGAAAAATGTTTTGGTAAATTAAAGCAACCCATTGTCAGAATTGGTTTTGCAGATACTCCAATTCCTACAATCAGACCTTTGGAAAACGAATTTTATCCCAATGCAGGAACCATTGTTAAAGCAGTAGAAAAAATGCTAAAGTTAAAACCTGTGGATTTAGGAAAAGAAGAATTTTATAGTCATACTAAAAAATTTAAAGGACCATTTTAAATAATTGAAAATTAAAAGTCAAAAATTAAAAGTATCAAGTTTTGGAATTATTTTTAACTTTAGACTTTTAACTTTTAACTTAATAATATGTGTTGGTTAGATAAAAAATCATTAGAAACAATGAAAAAGTTAAGAGATGAATATAATATCTCCACTTTTTTGGAAACAGGAACTTTTAAAGGAATTAATGCAAAAGTGCATTCCTATAATTTTAAAGAAGTACTAACCTGCGATATTAAAGAAGAATATTTGACTGATGCAAGAAAGCGACTTGAACCTTATAAAAATGTGCATGTTTTTGCAAAATCTAGCCCAACATTTATCACAGATTTTATTGAGCAATACAAAAAAGATGGAAGAACAGATATTGTTTTTATGTTTCTTGATGCCCATTTCTATGATCCAAACTTACCACCAGAAGAAAAATGGGTGGTTATTAACGAATTAAAAGTATTGAAGGGTTTTAAAAATGCAGTACTTTGTTTACATGATTTTGATGCACAGGGATTGGGGCACTGCACATATGATGGTGTTGATTTGGGCTGGCCTTTAGTAAAAGAAGATATCATTAAGGTAAATCCAGATTTTAATTTTTACACCAATAAAAAAGAATTTTGCGAAATATATGACGAAAATACCATCAAAGAATTACCCGGAATTGATTTAGATGAAGACACTTTATCTAATATAAAATATACTCATAGCACAGAACGATTAACATATAGAGGATTTTTGTACGCTACACCAACTCCATTAGATTTGAATAAGTATTCATTAATAGCTCTTGATAGAAATGCAGAAAAAGCCTAAATTATGGAACTAGATATAAAAAATAAATATGCATTAGTGACGGGAGGAAGCCATGGCATCGGACGTGCCATTGCTTTGTCTTTGGCCAGAGAAGGTTGTAATGTAGCTATTTGCGCACTAGATAAGGAAGGAATTGATAGCGTGGTCAAAGAAATAGAATTAAAGGGAGTTAAAGCTGTTGGTATTGTGTGTGATGTTTTGAAATCTGAAGATATTGATAAGGTGATGAAAGAAATTTCAGATTCATTTAAGACAATTGATATTTTGATAAATAATGTTGGGGGCGGAGGTAGATGGGGTAGTGAAATTGTAGAAGAAACAAAAGAAGAAGTTTGGCTTGATGTATACAATAAAAACGCAATGACAGCAGTAAGGTTTACCATGAAAGCAATTCCTTTTATGAGAAAACAAAAATGGGGACGCGTGGTGACCATTGCTTCAATTCATGGTTTGGAGGGCGGAGGAAGACCATGGTTTAACATGGCAAAGTCTGCTGAAATAAGCTTAATGAAAACATTGTCAATGAATCCTGAGTTAGCAAAAGATGGAATTACATTTAATAGTGTGGCCCCAGGTCCTATTATGATTGAGGGAACTGGCTGGGAAAAAGCTAAAGAAGAAAATTCAAAAGAGTATCAAGATGTTATAAAAAGCATTCCATCTGGTAGATTAGGGACTCCCAGAGAGGTTGCAGATGTGGTTGTATTCTTATGTTCATCAAAGGCAAGTTTGGTAAGCGGATCTTGTATTGCAGTAGACGGAGGAGAAAGTCATAAATTTTAAATAAAAATAAAAATGATCACACAAGAAGTATTAGATAGTTTTAAAGATAAAAAATGTTTAGTGACTGGAGGAACGGGTATGATTGGCAGAGAAATTGTCGATATTTTGTTAAACGCTGGCGCCAAGGTCACAATTGTTTCTTTAGATAAAATCAATGTAGATGATAGAGCAGAACATGTCTTAGGTGACTTAACCAGTTTTGAGTTTTGCAAGGATGTGACAAAAGGCATTGATTTTGTTTTTCATATTGCTGGAATTAAGGGTTCAATTGAGGTGACCAAATCAAAACCAGCTAGTTTTTTTGTTCCACTGCTTCAATTTAATACCAATGTTTTGGAAGCTTCACGGCAAAATAATGTAAAAAAATTAGTTTATACCAGCTCAATTGGAGCATATTCTTCAGCTGAGGTTTTCAAAGAAGAAGAAAACGCTGATGGGCCTCCAATGGATATGTTTCCTGGCTGGGCAAAAAGAATGGCTGAATTGCAGGTTCAGGCCTATAAAATTCAATATGGAATGGATAACTTTTCTATTGTTAGACCCTGCAATGTTTATGGGCCCGGTGACAACTTTGATCCAAATAATGCCATGGTAATTCCTTCATTAATGTATAGGATTTACAACAAAGAAAACCCGGTAGTAGTTTGGGGAGATGGCTCTGCTATCCGTGACTTTGCCTATAGTCGTGATGTAGCCGAGGGTGTTATTTTAGCTCTTCACTATGGCACAAATTCCAGTTTTGTTAATTTGGGGAGTGGTAAAGAATATTCTATAAAAGATTTACTAGAAACCTTAAAAAGTTTCTTAGATTTTAATTACGAATTTGATACCACAAAATCATCTGGTTTTCCAAGGAGAGTAATGGATTTGGAACTAGCCAGAAAGCAAATTAAATACAATCCAACAACTTCACTTAAAGAGGGATTAATGAAAACTTGGGAATGGTATATTAAAAACCAAGAAGAGTACCTAAAGAGAAAAAACTACTTTATAGATGAAAAATAGAAATTAATTATGAAAGTAAAAAAAACAAAATTAAAGGGAGTTTTAACAATTGAATTAGATTCATTCAAGGATTTTAGAGGAGAATATGTTGAAACCTATAACGAAGCGCTTTATAAAAAAGCGGGAATAAAAACTAAATTCATTCAGGACGATATTTCTACCTCAAAGAAAAATGTTTTGCGTGGCATACATGGTGACGCAAAAACATGGAAGCTAATTTCTTGTCTTTATGGGGAGTTTTATTTGGTGGTAGTAAACTGTGATAAAAAGTCAAAAGACTTTGGTAAATGGCAAGGTTTTATTTTATCTGATAAAAACAGGATGCAAGTTTTGGTTCCAGCAAAGTATGGAAACGCCCATCTGATTTTAAGTAAAACAGCAATTTTTCACTACAAGCAATCAACCTATTATAATCCAAAGGGTCAGTTTACCTATTTATGGAATGATCCTTCTCTAAAAATTAAGTGGCCTATAAAAAATCCAATACTCTCAAAGCGAGACAAGACAGGTTATAGATAACAGATCTTAAAGTATGGATTTTGATACTAAAAAGAAAAAGTTTTTTATTAGACTAACTAAAGAAACCAGCGATGTTCTTTTAATGCATGAAAAATACGGTCTTTGGGATAAAGATGAGAATGGCCAAAAGTGGACTAATGTTTCAGAGCATTGTTTATTGGAAGCTGCCAGAGCAGAAGTTTTTTCGGATTTATTGAGATTTTCAGATGATATAAAAATTGATTTGAAAAAGACAGCCGCTTTGCACGACTTTTTCAAAAGAAGAGAAAGAGAGATTACTTTACAAGGTGGAGATGAATGGGAAAATGTTAAAAAATCTGAGGAATTAGCAGACACAGAAATTCTAAAGATGAATTTAGGCAAAGAGATTGTAGAATTACTGGGAGCGGTTGGAAGTAGATCATTCGTAAAAGCAGATGCAATCTTAAAAAAAGATATTAAGTATTTAACCGATAAGGAAATTGCTTTTTTATTGATGCATTATATAGATGATTACACTATTGGAGATGAATGGGCAAAACCTGCGATATTAAATGAGGAAGGCGGGCAAAAGAATGATCTAGATAGGCGAGTTGAAAAAAGCAAGATACGATATAGTAAGGTAAGAGATAATCCTCATGCATTAATAAATGGAGAGCACATTTTTGATGCAGAGCTTCGCATAGGTCATA
>VGLO01000018.1 GCA_016866675.1 Candidatus Staskawiczbacteria bacterium
TATGACCATTTGGACATTCCATATATTTAATACTACCAAAATACAAATTTAATACAAGAAAAAAGCCCACGACACTGCTATCGGGGCTATCAAATAATCAACCAAGAAGTATTTTTTTAATTTCCTGCCAAGATTCAACCCGAACAACATCTGGCAAAATAAAGTCAAAAGCATCTTCTTTTTCTTCGTTGCCTGACACAAAAAGCAGTCTATTTTTAACTCCTACTCTACGCAGGTAAATCATCGTTTCCTTGCAAGACCCAACAAAATGAGTTGCTTTTTCCTTTTCGCAAATGTCAGCTTTTTCTGTCTCTTGATCGCAGAAAATTAACTTTTGTATAGGCACGCCCGTTCTTGAGTAGAATTCTTTTCTGCTCAACCAATTAATAACTTTAAATCTATCATCGATACTGCTTGAGTTAGAAATTATAAAGATATTACAGCCAAATCTCTTGTCCTTTAGTTCTCGAATAGAATCAAATGATCCTGAAGTCGGCGGGCAACACCCATCAATAAAATTTTTGCTCATTATTACTCCATCAATGTCAATAAAAAGAACATCTTTCATAAATCCTCCCCCTTAGAAAGAACTAAAAAAATAATATCACTTATAAATATATAAATCAAACAAAAAGGTGGGATCTTGTCCCACCTTTTTTAATAAATATATTTAATATCTTAGTAATCTTCTCCCATCCCCCCCATTCCTATTGGCATACCCTTTTCTTTTTTTTCTGGCAAATCTGAAACAACAGCTTCGGTTGTTAAAAGCATAGAGGCTGCTGATACCGCGTTTTCTAAAGCAGTTCTAACCACTTTTGTTGGATCAACTACTCCAGCTGAAATTAAATTTTCATAAACCATTCTGTATGCATTAAATCCAAAATCACCCTGCCCTTCTTTTACTTTTTGCACTGCTACAGCTCCATCAATTCCTGCATTCTGAGAAATTTGCCTTATTGGCTCTTCAACTGCTCTCTTTAAAATATTAATTCCTATTTGCTCCTCACCTTCTAAAACAATTTTTTCTAAAACAGATGAAGCCCTTAGCAAAGCAACGCCTCCTCCCGGAACAATTCCTTCTTCAATAGCAGCTTTTGTTGCATTTAGAGCATCTTCTAATTTCAATCTCTTATTTTTTTGTTCAACTTCGGTGGCTGCTCCGACTTTTAAAACACCAACGCCTCCTGAAAGCTTGGCTAATCTTTCCTGAAACTTTTCTTTTTCAAATTCTGAAGTTGAAGATTCGATTGCTTTTCTAATTTGAGATACTCTTGCATCAATTGCTGATTTTTCTCCCTTTCCCTCGACAATTGTTGTATTGTCTTTAGTTGAAATAATTTTTCTTGCTCTGCCAAGCATTTCTAATTCTATATTTTCTAATTTCATTCCTTTTTCTTCTGTAATTACTTGGGCTCCCGTGACAACTGCAATATCTTCAAGCATCTCTTTTTTCTTATCTCCAAAACCTGGTGCTTTAACAGCCAAAGCTGAGAATATTCCTCTAACTTTGTTAACTATAAGTGTTGGCAGGGCGTCTCCATCAACGTCATCAGCAATAATTACCAACTCCTTCTTCCCCAACTTAACTAGCTTTTCAAGAATGGGTAATAACTCCTGAAGTGAGCTAATTTTTTTATCTGTAATTAAAATATGAGTATCTTCTAAAACTGCTTCCATTTTCTCTTGGCTTGTCACCATGTAATGAGAAATATATCCTCTGTCAAATTGTAATCCTTTTACAACTTCTTTTGAAAGACCAAAGGTATTTGAGACCTCAACTGTCACTACTCCATCTTTTCCAACCTCTTCCATAACTTCTGCAATCATACTTCCCATTTCCTTGTCTTGTGCTGAAATAGTTGCCACTTGAGAAATTTCTTCCTTGGTGTTTATTTGCTTTGACATTTCTTTCAAGGCCAAAACAATTGCATCCTTTCCCTTAACAATGCCTTTTCTCAAAGCCAAAGGATTGGCTCCCGCAGCCACATTTTTTAAACCCTCTGTAGAAATAGCTTGAGTTAATAGGACAGCTGAAGTTGTCCCATCTCCGGCAGTATCGTTTGTTTTTGAGGCAACTTCTTTTATTATTTCAGCCCCAATATTTTCTATTGCATCTTCTAACTCAATTTCTTTTGCAATAGAGACTCCATCATTTGTAATTGTTGGACTACCAAAAGATGACCCTAAAACAACATTTCTGCCTTTAGGACCCAATGTCACTTTAACTGCATCAGCCACTTTATCTAAACCTTTTTTTAGAGCTTTTCTCGCATCTTCTTTAAAAATTATTTTCTTTGCCATTTTTTTAGAATAGTTAGGTTAATTATTATAATTAGATTTACTCAATTATTGCTAAAATATCATCTTCTCTGGCAATTAAGTATTCTTTGCCATCAATTTTTATTTCATTTGGCCCGTATTTTGTAAATAAAACTTTTTGTCCCACAGCCACAGACATTAGAACAATTTTTCCATCTTCTGTTTTTTTACCTGGACCGACAGCAATAATAATACCTTCTTCTGGTTTTTCTTTACTAGCTGTATCAGGAAGTAAAATACCAAATTTAGTTTTCTCTTCTTCTTTGATTGGTTCAATTAAAATATGATCTGATAGTGGTTTAATATTCATAAAGATTGGAACATGAAACAAAAACAAAATATAACGAATTAATTTTTGTTAAGTTTCGCTGTTAAATTTTATCAAACTTAATATTTGACTGATAATTTAATTAGATAATCTAATTTAGGAAATTTTTAAATGCCTGTCAATAGCTTCTAAAAAAATACCCCAGCAGAAGTCGCTGAGGTTTACTTTGATGCTTGAAAGCATTCAAGCAGATGAATCAGGCTATTGAGTTTTGACTCCAATTCCTTAAATTTATCATCGCCAACATCCCTCATTCTGCGACACAGGGGAATTTCATCACTACCAATTACAGAGTAAATTTCTCGTGCGTGATCTGTAGAAAAGTAAAGTGAAACTATTATTTCTCCTTCATTTTTAGATATCTCATCTTTTACCATATTCTCTTGCACTTTTTCTGAGAGTTTTAGAAAGCGTATTAGTACAATTCTCATTCTATTGGTATAAGATTCTGGAATATCTTGTCCGCGCCAATCAAAGAATAGTCTTACTTGAGAAATTTCTCTTACCAGTCGCCTCAAATAATATGAGAGCGATAGGATATCCATAAACGGCAAAAGAATCATCATCGCAAAACTCCTTAAAAAAGAACAACAATTAACTTTTACCAAATTAAATAAATCATTACAACTATCTCAAATATCTTCCCGTATAACTCTTTTTATTTTTTGCGACTTCTATTGGAGATCCTTCTACAATAATTTGTCCGCCCTTTTCTCCTCCTTCAGGACCCAAGTCAATAATGTGATCCACACACTTTATAAAGTCTATATTGTGCTCAATTGTCAAAACAGTGTTTCCTTTTTCAACAAGATTCCTTAAAACAGAAACCAATTTTTTTATATCTTCAAAATGAAGCCCAGTAGTTGGTTCATCTAAAATATATAGTGTTTTTCCTGTATCTCTTCTTGAAAGCTCTGTTGCTAATTTTATTCTTTGAGCTTCTCCACCAGACAAAGAAGTGGCAGATTGTCCTAACTCTATGTAAGAAAGTCCCACCTCATTTAGTGTTTTCATTTTATCATAGACCCCCGGAATATTTTTAAAGAATTCTCCTGCCTCTTCAATAGTCAAATGTAAAACATCTGAAATATTTTTATCTTTGTATAAAATTTCAAGCACTTCTTTGCTGTATCTTTTTCCTCTACATTCTTCACACTCAACATAAATATCTGGTAAAAAATACATTTCCACTTTTTTAACCCCTTGACCCTCGCAAGCCTCACATCTTCCACCTTTTACGTTAAATGAAAATCTTCCAGCTGAATAACCTCTTGCACGAGCATCTTTTGTTTTTGTAAATATATCTCTTATATATGAAAAAGCTCCAGTGTATGTTGCTGGGTTTGACCTTGGAGTTCTGCCAATGGGAGACTGGTCAACTAAAACAACTTTATTTAAGTTTTCTGCACCTAAAATCTCCTTGTGAGCACCCGGCTCATCTTTTGCCCTATAAAAATATTTCAAAAGTGACCTTGCTAAAATATCTGAAACAAGAGAAGATTTTCCAGACCCTGAAACTCCTGTCACACATACAAATCTTCCAAGAGGTATTTTAACATCAATGTTTTTTAAGTTATGTTCTTTGGCACCTTTAATAGTTAGGTATTTTTCTTTTGAAGAATCTGATTTTGTTATTTTACCTTCAACTTTTTTACGGCCAGACAAATATTCTCCCGTTAATGTTTTTGATTTTAATAATTCTTTAGCTGTACCTTCAAAAATAACTTTGCCACCGTGTTTACCGGCACCAGGTCCTATTTCAACTAGCCAATCTGCTGAAAGCATTGTCTGAGAATCATGCTCAACCACTACAACTGTATTACCCAAATCTCTTAATCTTTGAAGCGTTTCAATTAGCCTGTGCTGATCTCTGGCATGTAAACCAATTGAGGGTTCATCTAAAATATACAAAACACCAGAAAGTTTTGATCCAATTTGAGTAGCCAACCTTATCCTTTGTTCTTCTCCACCAGAAAGAGTAGCAGACCTTCTATCTAAGTTTAAATAATCTAGGCCAACATCAAGCAAAAATTCAGACCTTTCAATAATTTCTTTTGTAATAGGTTGAGATATTTTTTGATCAGATATACCAAGACTTTTTTGAAGTGACACAAAAAAATCTCTTAACTTATCCATTGAAAGATTTACAATGTCATTAATAGATTTTCCGCCAACTGTCACTGCCAAAACCTCTGTCTTTAGTCTTCTGCCTTGGCATTTCTCACATTGTTTTTTTGTCATATATTGCTCAATCTCTTGCCTTGTCCAATCTGAATCTGTGCCATGATATCTTCTCTCAAGATTAGCAATAACTCCCTCAAAATCACCACCTGCCTCAGCAGACATGTCTCCCTTCAAAATAATATCAATTACTTTTTGCGAAAGATTTTTTACAGGCTCATTAAGAGAAAATTTATATTTTTCAGCCAATTCAGACAGTTTCCAATAATAGTATCCTTGCCTACCAACTTTATGAGATGCGTTTGCCCATGGAAAAATTGCTCCTTGTGCAAGTGTTAAATTTTTATTTGGCATTACCAATTCAGGTGAGACCTCAAGCTTTTCTCCAAGACCCGTGCATTCAGCACAAGCCCCATAAGGATTATTAAAAGAAAAAAGCCTAGGTTCTAATTCAGGCAAAGAAACTCCACAATCCTCACAGGCAAAATGCTCTGAAAAAGTTAAATCTTTTTTTCCATTTTGATTTACAGTTGCAATTCCTTTACCAAGCTTTAAAGCTGTTTCTAAAGAATCAACCAACCTTGACCTATCTAGGTCACCATTCAAAACTAATCTATCAACAACTGCATCAATAGTATGTTTTTTATTTTTTTCTATTTGCTTAAATAAAGCTTCTTCTATTGGATAAATGTCTCCATCTATTCTTACTCTAATAAAACCTCCTCTTTGTATTTCTTGCAAAACAGCTTGATGCTCACCTTTCTTACCCTTGATTACAGGCCCTAAAATTAAAATTTCTGAATCTTTTGAGAGATTCATTACTTGCTCAACAATTTGATCAACTGTTTGCCTGGCAATTAATTTTCCACAGCTAGGACAATGAGGCTTTCCTATTCTGGCAAATAATAGCCTCAAATAGTCGTAAATTTCTGTAGTAGTCCCAACGGTTGACCTTGGGTTATGCATTGCTTTTCTTTGATCAATTGCAATAGCAGGACTAATACCCTCAATTTTATCTACATCTGGTTTATCCATTACACCCAAAAACTGTCTGGCGTAAGCTGACAAACTCTCAACATACCTCCTCTGTCCTTCAGCATATAAAGTATCAAAAGCTAACGAAGATTTTCCAGACCCAGAAAGACCGGTAATGACAACCAGCTTATTTTTTGGAATATTAAGACTTATGTTCTTTAGGTTGTGTACTCGAGCTCCTTTAATTTTTATATAACTATTTTCCATTTGCATTTTTGCTTTTAACAAAATATTAGTTGGTAATTATATAACATAATCAAAACAAGTTCAATATAAAAGGGCCACTACTTGCGTGACCCGAGCTACCCTGAATCAAGGTTGCCATTTTTTTCTTCTTCAAAGAACATTTCCTTTCCGTTTTTTAAAACAACACGCATTCCTTCTTGTGAGATGAAAACTGACTCTACTTTTTCAGTCAGCAAAATAAATTTAACTTTCATAATAATCTTCTCACGAGCAGTCGGACAATTCTCTTTAGGCGACATTTTCTTCTCCTTTGAAAGTGTAATTTAGCCTTAATTCCTTACTACGCCCACTTCATCTGTTTGTCAACATTTTCCTTGAAAAAATATCGTTTTCATCGTTAAATAGCTAAATGGATAAAATACCAGTTAAAAATCTAGATAAGCTCCCGAAAACTGCGGGGGTGTATTTTTTCTATGCAAAAAAAGATCTTATTTATATAGGAAAAGCCATAAATATCAAAGACCGAGTAAAAAATCACTTCCATCAGCCTTCTTATAGAGATAACTTATTTATAGATAAGGTCACAAAGATAGATTTTATTGAAACTAATTCAGAAATTGAGGCATTGGTACTAGAGGCAAACTTAATCAAAAAACACCTGCCAAAGTTTAACGTTGTATGGAGAGACGACAAAAATTATTTTTACGTGGCAATCGATCATAATCAAAATGGAATACCCTATGTTTTCATAACACATCAAATTCATAAATCTAAAACCTTACATATTAAATCTAGCGCAATTGGTCCATTCGTAGAGGGTAATGCAATAAAAAAAGTTTTGAAATTCCTGAGAAAAGTTTTTCCTTTTTATACATCAAAAAACCATCCAAAACAAAAATGCACATGGTGTCACTTGGACTTGTGCCCAGGACCTAATCCAGACATTAAAGATTATAAAAATAATTTAAAAAAACTTTCTTTAATTCTTCAGGGAAAGAGAAAAAGTGTTTTAAGCTCTCTAAAAAAAGAGATGCATAATCTGTCAAAAGAGAAAAATTTTGAGGAAGCTGGAAAAATAAGAGATAAGATTTTTGCTTTAGAAAGAGTAATGGAACATACAAAGGTAATCTCAAATGAAATAACCCATGCTAAATGGTTAAAAACTCAGGAAGAATTGAGAGAAATATTAGATTTTGATAGTAAAATATCAAGAATTGAGTGTTATGACATTTCAAATATTCATGGGAAAAATGCCACCGGATCCATGATAGTTTTTGAAGATGGAAATCCAGTAAAAAGTCAATACAAAAAGTTTCGCATTAAGATGAAAAATGAGCCTAATGACATTGCAATGCTAAAAGAAGTCTTACAAAGAAGATTTTCCCATGAAGATTGGACTCTACCAGAAGTTATTTTAATTGATGGGGGAATAGCGCAACTAAATATAGCTATTAATACAATAAATAAACCAAAAAATGTACGAGTGATTTCTATTGCCAAGGGCAAGCAAGAATTATTTATTGAAGGAAAAAAGAATCAAATACCATTAAAAGAATTACGTCAAGATGTTTATAATCTAGTAAAACACTTAGATGATGAGGCTCACCGATTTGCTGTCACCTATCATAAAAGTCTCAGGAAAAAATCTCTTGGTCTTAACAATTGATATTTTTTGAAATTTATGCTATACTTTGGTTATTGATTATGGTAAAAAAGTTAGTAGGTCAAATTTTAGCAAGTTTATTAGGTCTCTGGTTAGCTGTATTATTTATCCCCGATGTAAGTATCGTATTGCTAGAAAGCTCTAACTTCTTTGGCATTTCGCTAAACTCAATATGGCAAATTTACTTAATACTCTCAGTTACCCTAGGATTTCTTAACTTTTTCTTAAAACCTCTTTTAAATTTAATAACTCTTCCACTAAGAATCATTACTCTTGGACTCTTTGGATTTTTAATTAATATATCATTCGTTTGGGCTATAGATATAATGTTTGAGGAATTTTCAACTCCATTAGTATATCCACTGTTACTTACAACTTTTACAATATCTGTACTAAGTATAATATTTTCAATAGTATTAAGAGAAGAATAATAATATAGAGTGAAATTCTAAGGTTTAAAACCAAAGATATAAACTCAATAAGCGAGACTTGAACCAAATACTAATTTACGCGCAAATTGCAATTTCTATAATTTTAATTGTATTAATAGCATTACAACAAAGAGGAGCTGCCTTGGGCGGAGCTTTTGGTGGGGGAGGAGAATTTTATTCATCAAGAAGAGGCATACAAAAAAATATATACTATGCTACAATAGTGGTAGCAGGACTCTTTATTGCTCTAGGTGTTTTAGTACTAGTAGTTTAAATAATAGATTAAACATTTTAAACCAAAAAAGCAGAAGATGATCTCTAAATTTCCTCGTTTCTCTCAGTGGAAACAAATTTTTAAAGTACTTTCAAAAAAGGAACAAACAATTTTTTTGACCCTTTTTGCTATTTGTTTAATTTCTTTAATAACTCTTTTAACAAGTTTTTACATTAGCCACACAAAAATTGTATCTGCTATTGGAGGCAGTTACAACGAGGGCGTTGTTGGCCAACCGCGACTTATTAACCCTATATATGGTGAAACCAACGACATTGATAGAACATTAATTGCTCTTACATTTTCTTCTATTACAACTTATGATGGTAATGGAAAAATAATAAATGACTTAGCAGAAGATGTTAATATATCAACAGACGGAAAAATATACGAAGTAAAGTTAAAAGAAGATGCTTATTGGCATGACGGAAAAAAACTAACAGCCGATGATATTGTTTTTACAATCAAAACAATACAAAATTCAGATTACAAAAGTCCCCTTAGGGCTAATTGGCTTGATGTTGATGTTCAAAAAACATCAAGTGACACTGTTAGATTTATTTTACGAACCCCCTACAATTCATTTATTGAGAGTCTAACTGTAAAAATACTGCCAAAACACATTTGGGAGAAAATTTCTCCAGAAAACTTTTCTCTATCTCCCTACAACTTACAACCGGTAGGATCTGGCCCCTATAAGTTTGATAATATAAAGCAAAACTCAAATGGATTGGTACGAAGTATTTATTTTACATCAAACCGAAAATACCATAACCAAACTTCATACATAACAAATTTATCCATTCAGTTCTTTCCAAATAAAGAAGATTTAATTAAAGCAGTTAACAACGGTAAAATAGATGGTTTTGCCTTATCCGCCCTAGATGACAATCAAAAATTCGCAGAAGAAAAAGTAAGACAGGGATGGTCTTCTGAAGGCAAGTTTTCTATTTATTCTCTTTTAATGCCAAGGTACTTTGCTGTTTTTTTCAATGAGCATAAGACCTCTCTTTTCTTTGATATAAATATGAGAAAAGCAATGACATATTCAGTCAATAAAGATGAATTAATAGAAAAAGTAAACAAAGAAATAAAAAATGGCGCCACAAAAGTTGATTCGCCAATATTGTCAGATTTTTTTAATTTCCAAGACCCCACAGATGTAATTGGATATAATATTGATTCAGCAAAAACATTACTTGATAAAACAGGATTCAAAGATAATGGTTCAGGTCAAAGAGAAAAACCAATATCAAAACAACAAGCATTTCAATTTAAAGCCTATCTTAAAGTAGGCTCAACAGGAAACGAGGTGACCCAACTGCAATCGTGCTTGGCAAGACTAGATGAAAAATTTGCTACAATGATAAAAGATGAGGTTTCAGGAAAATATACAATACTTACGGAAAATGCCGTCACAGAGTTTCAAAAACAATACTTTCCAAACTTAAATTCAACTGGAGAAACAGGGTCATCAACAAGACAGAAGTTAAATGAGTTGTGCTTTACTCAAACTCCGAATTCACAACCCTTAAGGTTTACGCTTACAACTGTAAATCAACCACAAATGATAATTCTTGCCAATATCTTAAAAGATTATTGGCAGGCAGTTGGAGCCTCAGTTGAGATTAATGCTTTATCGGTCACAGAATTAAAACCTGTAATAAAAAACAGAAGCTATGAGGCACTATTATATGGAGAAGCGCTAGGGTCTGAAATTGATTTGTATCCTTTCTGGCATTCTTCACAAGTAATAGACCCAGGACTCAATCTTTCATATTACGAAAATAAGAATGCAGATAAATTATTAAAAGAAGCGAGAGAAACACTTAACCCTTTAACAAAAGTTCAAAAATATGAAAGCCTTCAACAAATGATACTTTCAGACAACCCTGCCCTATTCTTATATAATCCAAACTATATTTATTGGGTTTCTCGAAAAATAAATGGCATTAATACAGAAAAAATTATTGACCCAGCGAAAAGATTCTCAAATATCTCAAGCTGGTACATAAAAACTAAAAGAATATGGAACTAGACAAATCAAACATGAGACAAGTAATTATTGATTCAGCAAATCAGCTAAAAGAGGGTTTGGATTTGGCAAAAGACATCAGTTTTGATGGTTCACCAGCTGGCGGATTTAAAAATGTTGTTGTTTTTGGTATTGGGGGGTCTGCAATGCCAGTTGATGTTTTAAACAGCACAGTACAAACAAAAATACCCGTATATATTCACAGAGACTATGACTTGCCTGAATTTGTAGACAAAGAAAGTCTTTTAATTTTTATTTCTTATTCAGGAAACACAGAAGAGGTTATTTCATCAATTAATAAGGCTTTATCAAAAAAAATAACATCTGCAGTTGGAATTTCTTCTGGAGGTAAATTGGAAGAATTGTGCAAAGAAAATAATTTACCTTTTGTTAAGGTTCCCGCTGGAATTCAGCCAAGGTCTGCCACTGGCTACCTATTCTCTGTTTTAGTAAAAATATTATCAAACTCATCTATTATTGATGATGTTTCAGACCAAATTATAGAAACTTCTACTGGCCTTCAAAAAATAATTTCAGAATTAGAAGAAGAGGGCAAGGCTTTAGCAAAAAAGTTACTAAATAAAGTGCCAATTGTTTACAGTTCAGATAAATACAAAGAAATATCTAGAATTTGGAAAATAAAGTTTAATGAAAACTCAAAGATTCCCTCATTTTGCAACTATTTCCCAGAATTAAATCACAACGAAATGGTTGGTTTTTCTGAAGTTAAAAATAATGATAAATTTTATTTTATTATAATCAAAGACAAAAAAGACCACGAAAGAAATAAAAAAAGAATGGACCTTTTTTCATCGCTACTAAAAGAAAGAGGTTCAGAAACCTACTTTGTTAATATAAAAGAAGGTTCTGAAATTTATAAAGTTTTTTCAACATTGCTATTAGGAGATTGGGTTTCATACTACCTTGCTCTTGAAAAAAATATTGATCCAACTCCAGTCCAAATGGTCGAAGAATTCAAGGAACTACTAAAAAATTAAAAACTCTAGATCCTCTACCTACTATTAGGTAAGTATTTTAAAGATTCTAGATACTCATAAAAATTATGTTTACACAAAATAAAAAACCCACGAGACAATCTCATGGTACACGCAGTGGCACATCTAAAGGCCAAGGCACAAGAAAAGTCACTTCAGAGCATAGCTCAGGATTTTTTGAGCCAACAAAAACTTTAGATAATCAAGACAAAATAGAAAATGCACTAAAAATTATCCCTCTCGGGGGATGCGAAGAAGTTGGAAGAAACATGACCGTTTTTGAATACGGTCAGGATATTGTAATTCTGGATATGGGAATTCAATTCCCAGAAGAAGATATGCCCGGAATTGATTATATTATTCCAAATACAGAATATTTGAAGGGTAAAGAAAAAAGAATTAAGGCTGTAATATTTTCACACGGACACTTAGACCATATTGGAGCTGCCCCAATTTTACTAAAAAAATTAGGAAATCCTTTGATTATAGGTAGACCGCTTACTATTGAAATGATAAAGCACCGAGTTGAAGATTTTGACAGAAACAGCTCTAAAAAATTAAATGTTCAATACATTAAAGGATTAGAAGAAGTCCATAAACTAGGAAACTTTACATTAAAGTTTTTTCAAATTGACCACGCCATTATGGATGCAGTTGGAGTTATTTTGGAAACCCCAAATGGCACTGTAATTCATCCAGGAGATTGGACAATTGAAAAAAGCCCTATTGGCAGAAAAGAGCTAGAATACACACATCTGCAAAATCTTACAAAGCCAACAATTTTAATGTTGGAATCTTTGGGATCTCTGAATACAAAAAAACAAGTGACGGAAGAAGAAATGTTAAAAAACCTGCACATGCTAATTGGAAAAGCTCCCGGCAGGACAATTATTGCCACATTTTCTTCTCAAACTGAAAGAATAAAGCAGATTTTGGAATTTGCTGTAAAAAATAATAAGAAAGTTGCATTAGACGGGTTTTCAATGAAGCTTAATATAGAGTTGGTTGAAAAGTTAGGTTATGTGAAACTTCCAAAAGGAGCCATTATTCCTATAGACAAAACCCACGAATATCCAGACAATAATATTATTGTAATTTGCACTGGAGCACAGGGAGAAGAAAGAGCAGCTCTAAGCAGAATTGTCACTGGAAACCATAGATTCATTAAAATTAAAAAAGAAGATACCGTAATATTCTCCTCATCTGTAATTCCCGGAAACGAAAGAACAGTGCAAAGATTAAGAGACAATCTATATAGGTTATCTGACAATGTTTATCATTCAGATATAATTGATGTCCATATTTCAGGTCACAGCAACAGAGATGGAATCAA
>VGLO01000019.1 GCA_016866675.1 Candidatus Staskawiczbacteria bacterium
TATATTTTGCGGGTTTCATTTAAAAAGGAATTTAATAAGAAAGTGCAGTGTTGATAGTCATGATATCAAAAAGACTATAGCAAGGATAGTCAATGAATATATGGCGATTCCTGCAAATTTCTGCCAAGATTGCGGAGAAAAGTTATTATGATTTTATTTTTAAGTCTATTATAATTTAATAGATTTTTTATTTTTATTAATTTGCTATAATTTGTTTATGATAAGTTTAAAGGGTTTAAGGGAAAAGCAGGCAAGGCTAAGAAAAGATGTCACAGAAAGGACAATCGGGTATATTTTGGCTGCATTTAGCTTTGTTGCGGGTTTAGCTTGGAATGAGGCAATAAAATCTATGATTGATCAATTGTTTCCATTTAGCAGGGATAGTATTTGGATAAAGTTTATCTATGCAATTATCATAACTTTAGTTATTGTATTAGTGACAATTTACTTACTTAAAATAATAGAGAAAAAAGAAGAAGTTAATACTTAAAATAATATGGCTCACACATTACCAGAGTTGCCCTATGCTTATAATTCCTTAGAACCTTATATTGACGAGGAAACTATGAAATTGCATCATGACAAACATCATTTAGCTTATGTGAATAATCTTAACTTAGCCATTGAGAAATATGCGAATTTATCATCAAAGAGTGCAGAAGAATTAATTATGGATTTAAGTAGTGTGCCTGAAGACATGAGAAGTGCAGTGCGTAATAACGCTGGAGGTCATGTAAACCACGCAATGTTTTGGCAAATTATGACGCCCGGTGGCCCAAGGGAGCCTTCTGGAAAATTAGCAGAAGAAATTGTTAATACATTTGGAAGTTTTGCGGATTTTCAAAGCAAATTTAATGATGCTGGGATAAAACGGTTTGGATCAGGATGGGTTTGGTTAGTGCAAAATAATGAAGGCAAACTAGAAATTGTTTCAACGCCAAATCAGGATAACCCCATGACAGACGGTCAAAAACCTATTTTAGGAAATGATGTTTGGGAACATGCCTATTACTTAAAGTATAAGAATGTAAGGGTTGACTACTTGAAAGCATGGTGGAATGTGGTAAATTGGCAGGAAGTAGAGAAAAGATATAATGAAAATTAATAAAGGGTTTTATGTGGTTTGCGACAATATTCGCAGTTTAGAGAATGTAGGGTCAATTTTTAGAACGGCCGATGCAATAGGAGTAGATAAACTATTTTTATGTGGCATTTCAGGGACTCCGCCAAACCATAAAATTGAAAAAACCGCGCTTGGAGCCGAAAAAACAGTTCCTTTTGAATATGTAAAACAAGCAGGAAGGTTGATAGATAAGTTAAAAAAATCAGGAGTACATATTATTGCCTTAGAACAAAGCAAAAATTCAGTATGTTATAATGAATTCAAACCAGAGTTTCCCTTGGCCTTAATTATTGGCAATGAAGTGAATGGTGTTTCTAAAAGTGTTTTAAAGAAATCAAACAAAATTATTAAATTGCCAATGAAAGGTAAAAAAGAATCGCTAAATGTTTCTGTAGCGTTTGGCGTGGCAGGGTATTATATCAGCAGTTATAAGTAAATTTATAATATTAAATTAATTAAACTATGTTATCAGCAATAAATATAGAGACTATTAATGCAATTTATGAAAAACCATCTCTACTTATAATTATTATGGCGTTGAGTATGTGGTCTTTAATTTGGAAGGGCTTTGCTCTCTGGAAGGCATCTCGCAATAGTCAGAGAAATTGGTTTGTTGCTATGCTAATTCTTAATACATTGGGTATTCTTGAAATAATCTATATTTTTTACTTACAGAAAAAAGATAAAAAGGAAATTACTCCAAAAGAATAGTTTAAATAGAGAATTATAAAAACTATTTTTGTTATGTGTCTTAGTTGACTATTTTTTAAAAATGATGCAAAAATCGTAAAACTGTTGACATAGTGTTTGACCCTTAAGCTACAATAGGGTAAAATGCTACAATAATAACAAAATGTATTTATCACCTCTTCTGGGTGATAAGGTCGATTGTTTATTAAAACTTTAATTTTAAAATTATGACAGAAGCATATTGCGTAAAGTGCAAGGCCAAAAGAATAATGAAAGACCCAACAGAAGTGACAATGAAGGGCAAGGGAGGAAAACCAAGAATGGCTATGACTGGCACTTGTGAAAAATGTGGCACAAAAATGTTTAGAATAATGGGAGTTAAAAAGTAGAAATTTTATAAAATAAAATTTATATAATTGGTTCGCTCGGTCGGAGTATGAAAACAAGTTTTCCCACTCCTCCCTCTCTTCCAATTATAATTAAAATAATATGCCAAGAAAGTTAAATCCAGCTCTTTTAAAGCCCTTGAAGGTTTCAGCAGCTTTGGAAGAAGTAATAGGAAAAGGGCCAATGCCTAGATCTCAAGTTGTCAAAAAGATTTGGGAATATATAAAAAAGAACAATCTTCAAGACCAAAAGAACAAGAGAATGATTAATGCAGATGACAAGTTAAAGGCAGTATTCGGAGGAAAAAGTGTAGTAAATATGTTTGAAATGACAAAGTTGGTTTCTCAACATTTGTCCTAGTCAGAATAAGCAAAACGCCCAGAGAGGGCGTTTTTGTTTTGCAAATAAATATTAAATGTGATAAAAATTAAATAAATTATGTATTAAAAATAATAAAAAATAAATGAAAAACGAAAAAACAAAAGAATTTATAGGTGAAAAAACAGTTATGCTTATTAAACCTGACGGCGTAAAACGTGGGTTAATAGGCGAGTGTATAAAGAGGGTTGAGCAAAGAGGTTTGAAAGTTATTGCGTTAAAAATGATTATGGCAACAGAAGAGCAGGCGAGAAAACATTACCCTGGGACAGATCAATGGATTTCTGGGATGGGACAAAAAACACTTGAAACTTATGCAAAGTACTGTAAAGACCCAATTGGAGAAATTGGGACTGATGATCCGCTAAAAATTGGAAGTATGATATACGACTGGAATGTGGAATTATTTACTTCTGGTCCTGTTGTTGCAATTTTAATTTCTGGTATTCATGCAATTGATATGGTTAGAAAAATTGTTGGAAAAACCATTCCAGCCTTTGCTGAAATGGGAACAATTAGGGGAGACTATTCTGTTGATTCACCGGCTTTGGCTAACGAAGCAAAGAGAGCAATTCGTAATATTGTTCACGCTTCAGGGGACACTATTGAAGCAACTCATGAAGTGACTCACTGGTTTACACCTCAAGAAATTTATGACTACACAAGATCAGAAGAGGATGTAATGTTTTAATTAGTTTGTAAATGTTTATTTTTTAGAAAGGGTTGACACACATTCTATAAAAGTTAAAATGAAGTAGCTCTGGATTTCCAAAAAATGATTCTATATTACCTTTTTTATGGGAATCCAAGATTTGTTTTGGCTTTTGCCACAGCTTGAGGATACCCACTTAGATTTTAATAGAAATCTAATGGAGTCCAGAGTTTAAAGGAATGCCCACGGGGCATTTTTTTAGTACTATAATTATCCACACATTGATTGTTCTATTTACTTTTTCTAAATGCTATAATTAAAAAATATATTATAAATGTTTAATAGATTAAAGAAGTTTTTTTCTCTTTTATTAGCATCAATTTTATTAGCCACTATAGTTGGAGTTTTTTTGCCACCGGCAAAAGAAGCAAAAGCTGCAATTTCATTAGTTCAAAAGAAGACAGCATCAGGAACAGCTTCAGTAAATATTGTATGGGATTCACCCACTACTACAGGAAATCTTCTTGTTGCTGTAGTTAATAATATATCTACAACTTCTGGACATAGTGTCACTCCACCAAGTGGGTGGTCTTATGCAACGAGTGCTACATTTGGAACATATAATCAATTTCAAATACTTTATAAAGAAAATGCCACATCTCAAGTATCAACAGGAAGCTTTACTAGCCCCGAAGGAGATACCTTGGAGGTGGCTGTAGCAGAATATAGTGGTATTGTAACTGCTTCTGCTCTTGATAAATATCATGCAAACATAACAACAAATCCAAGCACGACAATTAGTACTGGGAGTTCAGGAATAACTAGTCAAGCAGATGAGTTAATTATTGCAGGAGTTGCAAGTGCTTCAAGTGTTACATTTAGTGCTCCAAATAATAGCTTTTCGATTCAGCAATCATTATCCCGTACAGGATTTTTAGATAGAATAGTATCGTCAGTTGGTTCTTATAGTTTATCTTTAACTCAATCATCTTCGGCTATCTCGAGTGGATTGATTGCTACCTTTAAGGCAGTTGCAGGAAGTACTAACACCGCACCTTCAATTTCATCTGGACCATCAGACGGTGGCTCTTCCTCTGCGACTCCGACAATTCAAGGGAATAACGTCACTTTCACTGCAACTGCTACAGATTCAGAATCAAACAACTATTACTTGGCTGTTTGTAAAACTAATTCGGTTAATGCGGTAAGTAATTTAGCTCCAACTTGTCCTGGAGGCAATTGGGCCATCTCGTCGTCAACAGCTTCGGGATCTCAGTCTAGTGTTTCTTATACTACTTCTAATTCGGGCTTCGATGAAGTTAACAATAATTGGTATGCTTTTGTTTGCGATAATAATTCAGCCTCTTTATGTTCTTCCTCTTCTCAAGGTTCGGGAAATAACGGTTCTCCTTTTGTAGTTGTAGACCCGGGCGATAATAATCCACCACCATCCAATGGGCCAACAGGTATAAGGGTAAGTGTTTTAACAACAGGAGAAGACGGTTTGTTTAGTTTTAATGTGACAGGTTCAGGATATAAAAATTTTTCAATTCAAACGAGCGCGGGTTCTGGGTCTGATTCTCAAACATCATTATCCCCGGGAACTTATTCTGTCACACAATCTCTTCCTGAAGGATGGATTCAAGATAGCTTTATCTGTAATAACGGCACCCCTGAAGCGGTTGTAGTTTTGGAAAATCAAATTACTTCTTGCAGTGTTGTAAACTCAACGGGAAACCCAACGCCAATAGTTGAATCAATTACCCCTTCTGGGGCATTGGTTAATTCTAGTCAGGTGGTAATTTCTGTTTTAGGAAGTAATTTTATTGAAGATTCAGTTGTTAAATTTAATTCAAGAAGTCTCTCAACAACCTATGTTTCTTCAACTAAGCTAACTGCAACAGTTTTGAGCTCAGATATAAACTTAAGTTGCAATTATAATGTTGAAGTATTTAACCCAACTCCCGGTGGAGGGTCGTCTGACAAATTACAATTTGTGGTTTCTGATGCTATTCCCAATATTTCTTCAATTAGCCCTTCTTCAAGACCTTTTGGATCGGGAAGTTTCACAATGACTGTAAGTGGAAGCAATTTTACGGAAAATTCAGTAGTTAACTTTAATGGACAAGATCAAGAAACAACATATGTTTCTTCAACTCAACTAAAAGCTAATATATTGGCCTCATATGTAAGTAGAGTGGGGCAATTTAATGTGTTGGTTTTAAATCCAGTTGCTCAGTGCGAAAATAATGATGATAGTGAAGATGAAGACCCAACTCAAAATCCAAAACCAGCAACAACTAGTATATCACCAGCTTCTGTTAATGCTGGTGCCTCCGGGTTTGTAATGACAATAAATGGGAATAATTTTGTGCCAAATTCTATTGTTAAACTAAACAATCAAAACAGGGCAACCACATATATATCAAGCACAAAACTTACAGCTCTTATTACCTCATCTGACTTGGTCAACCCCGCCTCATATAATATTGCTGTTTCAAATCCAACACCTGGCGGAGGCATATCAAACGCACAAGTTTTTTCAGTAAACTCTCAAAATCCTTCTCCAACTATAGTATCAATTTCTCCTTCATCTGTTGATGCTGGTGGACCAGGTTTTACTTTAACTGTTGAGGGAACTAACTTTTTGGCAACTTCTCAGGGAAAGTTTAACAGTCAAAATAGAATAACAAATTATATTTCTGAAACAGAATTAGAAATTGAAATTACAGTAAACGACTTAACAACTGGTGGCTCATATAATGTTATTATTGATAACTCTTCAACCGGAGGAGGAGTCTCAAACCCAAAACCTTTAGCAATTAACAGTCCTGTTCCTGAAATTACTTCAATTTCTCCTTCATCTGCCGATGCAGGAGGCTCAAATGTTGTTGTGACAGTAAGCGGTACGGGTTTTGTTAAGAATTCAAAAGTTAAATACAACAATGTTGAAAAGGTGACAACATTTTTAAGTGCCACAAATCAGCTGAGAATTGTGTTAAGCGCAACAGATCTACAAAATTCAGGAAATTTTGATGTTGTAGTTGTAAACCCATCTCCAGGTGGAGGAACTTCTAATGCAAAAATATTTACAGTAATTGGTGGCGGAGGTGAAAACCCCGCGCCAATTATTACAAGCCTTTCTCCATCTTCAGGAATTAAAGGTGGTTTAGACTGGGTTGACCCTATAATTGTTTACGGAAGCAATCTTATGGAATCAGCAACTTTTAAGATGGTAGATAATGCTAATGGCAATACTTCTAATTTTTCTACAACATATGTTTCTTCAACACAACTAAAAGTTTACATAGGAGCCTCTTTTCTAGCACAAGAAAGAACTTTGAATTCTATGGTAGTTAATCCTGATGGACAAATTTCTAATGTAAAAGTGTTTTCAGTTTTAGATAATGGCGGAGGTGGCGAAGGAAATCCTGCACCAACTATTACAAGTATTTCTCCGTCATCGGTTACCGTGGGAAGCTCGGGATTCACATTAACTGTCAATGGAACTAATTTTGTTGGTTCAGGAGGATCAACAGTAATGTTTAATGGTTCAAATAGAACAACTACTTTTATTAGTTCAACAAAGCTAAACGCCACAATACCAGCATCAGACCTCATCAATACAGGAACATTTTCTATTAAAGTGTCTAATTCTGATGGTAATTCTTCAAACAGTGCTAACTTTACGGTAAGTAATATTAGTTGGACCGCTAGGGATTCATCTCGCACTTGGATTGGTGTTGCCATGTCTTCTGATGGAACAAAGCAGACAGCTGTGCCTGATGGTGGTCAAATTTATACATCATCTAATTCAGGTGTCACTTGGACAGCTAGGGACTCATCTCGTAACTGGATTGACATTGCCATGTCTTCTGATGGAACAACGCAGACAGCTGTGCCTAATGGTGGTCAAATTTATACATCATCTGATTCGGGCGTCACTTGGACCGCAAGAAATCCATCTCGCACTTGGTTTGGTGTTGCCATGTCTTCTGATGGAACAAAGCAGACAGCTGTGGTTGCTGGTGGTCAGATTTACACATCGTCTAATTCAGGTGTCACTTGGACAGCTAGGGACTCATCTCGTAGTTGGTATGACGTTGCCATGTCTTCTGATGGAACAAAGCAGACAGCTGTGGTTTTTGGTGGTCAAATTTACACATCGTCTGACTCAGGAGTCACTTGGACATCTAGAGATTCATCTCGTAATTGGTATGATATTACCATGTCTTCTGATGGAACAAAGCAAATAGCTTTGACTGATGGTCAAATGTACACATCATCTGATTCTGGTGCCACTTGGACAGCTGGGGATTCATCTCGTAGTTGGTATGACGTTGCCATGTCTTCTGATGGAACAAAGCAGACAGCTGTGGTTGTTGGTGGTCAAATTTACACATCGTCTGACTCAGGAGTCACTTGGACGGCTATGGATTCAGTCCGCTATTGGCATGACGTTGCCATGTCTTCTGATGGAACAAAACAGACAGCAGTGGTTTGGGAGGGTAGAATTTACACATATGGTAATTAGACTAGTTAAATTATCCAAAATGTGTATAAGGATTTATATAAGTAAAATAATAAAGTATTAGTTTTAACAGTATATTGCTAATTTTGTGGATAATAATATTGCAAAAAAAGACTTTGTTGCGCTAGCTGTGCACAAGTTAAAAACCCCAATATCTTCAATAAAACTTTCTCTTGAAATGTTAATAGAGGGTGATTTTGGTAATATAACAGAAGAGCAAAAAAGAATATTAGAAAGAACATACCAAAGAAACGAGGTTTTAATTTGCTTGGTAAATGATTTGCTTAATTTGGCAAAAATTGAAGAAAACAACTCACATACTTTATCAGAAGTAAATTTTTCAGACCTTATAAAATCAATTGTAGATTATGACCAAGAATCAATTGAAAGAAAAGCCCTAAATATTAGAGTTGAAAATAGAGGAGCCAAGTTAAAGAAGATAATGATTGATGCAGAAAAAATGTTTTTGGCCATACAGAATGTTTTCAATAACGCTGTAAAATACAGTAATGTTGGCGGAGAAATTATTATTTCTTATGAGCTTATAGGAAAAATTTTGGAAGTTAGAATACAAGATTTTGGAATTGGCATACCTGAAGCTGAAAAAAATAAATTATTTACAGAATTTTTCAGAGGAGAAAACGCCAAGGAAATGCAAATAATGGGCTCTGGTCTTGGTTTATATATTACAAAAGGTATTATAGAGGGACACGATGGCAAAGTATGGTTTGAGTCAGAAGAAAATAAAGGCACAACCTTTTTTATTACTTTACCTATTGGATGATTGCATAAAATAAAAAAGGATATATAATAGCAGTATGTCAAAGAAAAATATTTTAATAGTAGAGGATGATCAATTTTTTCGTGAATTACTAAAGAAAAAATTAACTTCTGTTGGTTTTTCAATTATTGAAGCCTCAAACGGAGAAGATGGAATTGAAAAAGTAAAAAGTAAAAAACCAGACTTAATTATTCTTGATTTATTGCTACCAAATATTGATGGTTTTGAAGTTTTGTCTAAAGTTAAAACAAGTTCAGATACTTCATCTACGCCAGTGATTATTGTTTCAAATCTTGGACAACAAGAAGACATTGAAAAGGGAATGAAGTTGGGAGCAAATGATTACTTAATAAAATCTCAATTTGATATTGAAAGCATAGTTTCTAAAATAAATAATATTCTAAAGTAGAAATTTCTTAAAAGAAAACCGCATAATGTTTATGCGGTACAGTGAGCCCCTCGGGGCTCATTTTGGTTTTAGGCAATTTTCTTCTCTGTGTTTTACAATTTTTTGAAGGTTTTCTTTTGATTTGTCGTCTTTTTTCTTAGACAAAGCCCATATTAGGTCCTCTAGACTTGATATGGTAAAAACCGGAATATCATATTTTTCTTCAATAAGTTTCTTGGCTGATTCGTAGTTATCAACTTTTTCTTGGCGGTCAAAAGCAACAATACATGCAGAAACTTTTCCACCTTCTTGCGATATTTTTTCGATACCTTTTTTGATAATGGCATTACCAGTAGTTAATGCATCATCTAAAATAACTACATTGGCTCCCTTAATGGGGTGACCAATTGAAGTCCTTCCTGTACCGTGGGTTTTTGCCATTGCACGAAGAGAACTACATTTTGCATTTGTGCCAAAACAAGAATAAAGAGACAACGTTATTGCAGAAATTAGAAAAGTTGTCTTTTCTGGAATAGCAACAAGAATATTATTTTCCAAATTATTTTTACTTACGATTCTTGAGTATTGGTTAGCTACAATTTGAATATCGGGTCCATCATTGAATCCACCCAAGTCAAAAATATATGGTGAGTAGCGTTCACTGCTTAGTATAAAATCTCCAAACTTAAATGCATTATTTTTAATAGCATAGCTCGCAAAGAATTGGCCATCTGTCATCACGCACCCACTTTCTTGTTAAGGAGCATTTAGTCTCTTATATTATATCACCAAATAAAACAAAAAACGCCGAGAAGGCGTTTTTTGATGTAGTTTGTCGGGACGCTGGGAGTTGAACCCAGTTCACACGACCCCCAGCCGTGCATAATACCGTTATACTACGCCCCGGGGATTTTTACATTATACTAGAGTTTTTGCTTTAATACATTTTGCACAAGCCAAAACTCTCTTGCCGTTTAATAGGCGAGTCCATTGAAGGTTTGGGTATCTTCTTTTCTTTTTTGTAGGATTATATTTTCCTCTAAGTTTAACAAGATATCCTCCTATTTCTGATTTTTTTTGACAAATTGTACAAATCTTCTGCATAAATGTAATAAATGTTATAGAAGAATTGTATACTATCTTTTAATATTTTGCAATATCTGATATATTTAACTAAATTAAAAATTCAATTATCAAAGTAATAATATAAAGTTAAACTTTGAATCTGAATTAAATAAGCGTGGATCCAATCATTACAGTATTCTCTTTAATTGTCTTATTGTTTTCTGTTGTAATACATGAGTTGGCTCACGGGAGTGTGGCTTATTCTTTGGGTGACCCAACAGCAAAGTATCAAGGCAGATTAACTTTAAACCCAATTAAACACCTAGATCCCTTTGGCTCTGTAATTCTTCCATTATTGCTTTTAATAGTGACTGGTGGACAGGGGCCAATTTTTGGCTGGGCAAAACCAGTACCGGTAAATCCTCATAATTTTCGCGACCAAAAATGGGGTTCTCTTAAGGTAGCCTTGGCAGGTCCATTATCAAATCTTTCACTGGCCTTATTATTTGGATTACTAATAAGATTTATACCACTTTCTTTTTTTAACTTAATGCCAGGGACTCTATTAATATTTTCTTTTATTGTCCAAATAAATATAATTTTAGCCTTGTTTAATTTGTTGCCAATTCCTCCACTTGACGGTCATTGGATACTTTTTTATTTTTTGCCAGAAAGTTTTTATAATATGAAGGCATTTTTGCAACAATACGGAGTCTTCATACTTATTTTGATAATTTTCTTTGGAGGTTTGGGTGGCCTTTATTCGCTTGTGGAGAGTGTTTTTGGGCTAATTACTGGTTTGTAATTCAAGCACTATTGACTATAAACGAATTATTTGCTAAATTAGCTTAAACGTAAGCGCATGTGCGCTTTATTTTTACTTTAGCGTTTAGGATATTAGACCATGGGGTGTAGTAAGAAACTAAATCCTAAATCCTAAATCCTAAATCCTAATCAATGCCAACTATAAGACAATTAATAAAAAAAGGAAGAAGTAAGAAAATAAGAAGAAACAGGAATGTTGCACTGCATGCTGGTTTTAATACGCTAAGAAATAGGCCAACAAGATATTATTCTCCATTTAAGAGAGGTGTTTGTGTTAAAGTTTTTACCCAAACTCCAAGAAAACCAAACTCTGCCTTGAGAAAAGTTGCCAGAGTTAAGCTTTCAAATGGAATGGAAGTGACCGCTTACATCCCAGGAGAGGGGCACAACTTACAAGAACACTCTGTAGTTTTGATAAGAGGCGGAAGAGTAAAGGACTTGGGAGGAGTAAGATATCATATTGTAAGAGGAGTTTTAGATACAACTGGAGTTGAAAATAGAAAGAGGGGAAGGTCAAAATATGGCGCAAAGAAGCCTAAGGGAGATAAATAATTAAATTATAGAAATAAAGTCCGTTGCTTCTGTTGGCAATAAACTGTAATCCTTCGCTAGTAATAACTAGCTCAGAACCTTCGGCCGAAAAAGGCCTACGGTATACCAAGCCAACATCGCGACATGATTTTATTCACTGTCGTTTCATAAAATCACATGCGAAGAGCTTTTAAAAAACATAAAGTTGCCCCAGATATGGTTTACCAAGATGTGCAAGTTTCACAATTGGTAAATAAGGTTATGCAACAAGGTAAAAAAACTGTAGCACAGGGAATTGTTTATGGCGCTTTTGAAATTATAAAAGAAAAGACTAAGAAAGAACCACTAGAGGTTTTTAAAAAAGCAGTGGAAAATGCTTCACCTTTACTTGAAGTAAAACCAAAGAGAATTGGAGGAGCTACTTATCAGGTTCCAATGGAAATAAGACCAGAAAGAAAGTTGTTTTTAGCTTTAAAATGGATTATTGATGGAGCAAGATCAGTAAAAGGAAAATCGATGGAGCAAAGATTGGGACAAGAAATAATTAACGTTTCAAATAACGAAGGAATGGCAATGAAGAAGAAGAACGACATGCACCGAATGGCAGAAGCAAACAAGGCGTTTGCTCATTTTGCTAGACAAAAGTAGTATTACCAATTTGAAAATTTTATAAAATCATTAAAATGGCCAATAGATCTCATCCATTAGATAAAGTTCGTAATTTTGGAATTATCGCACACATTGATGCTGGAAAAACAACTGTTTCAGAGCGTCTTTTGTTTTATACTGGAGTTTCACACAAGATTGGAGAAGTGCACGAGGGAGATACTGTTATGGATTGGATGGTTCAAGAAAGAGAAAGAGGAATTACTATTACTTCAGCTGCTATTACCATGCAATGGAGAGGTATGCAGATGAACTTGATTGATACTCCAGGCCACATTGATTTTACCGCTGAGGTGCAGAGGTCTTTGAGAGTTTTGGACGGAGCTTGTGTTGTTTTTGACGGAGTGGCGGGAGTTGAACCACAATCTGAAACAGTTTGGAGACAAGCTGATAAATACGGCACTCCAAGAATTTGTTTTATAAACAAGTTAGACAGAATGGGAGCCTCTTTTGAAAAGTCATTTCAATCTATTTTAGATAAGCTAACTAAAAATGCTGTAGCAATTACTCTGCCAATTGGCGAGGAAGAAAATTTTTCAGGTGTGATTGATTTGATAAAAATGAAAATGCTTTCTTATGAAGGTCAAATGGGAGAAAATGTTGTAGAAAAAGAAATTCCAGCTGACCAATTAGAAAGAGCAAAACAGTGGAGGGAAAAAATGGTAGACAGAATTGCAGGAGAAGATGATGTCCTAACAGACAAATTATTAGGGGGGCAGGACATTTCAAATGAAGAATTAATGGCAGTTTTAAGAAAGTCAACTTT
>VGLO01000020.1 GCA_016866675.1 Candidatus Staskawiczbacteria bacterium
TAAACGGATTCCACCACACCGCACTCACCAACGAAACAGACAAAAGCGCCACTAACAAGAAAATAAAAACAACACGGGCCCCTTTATGCATACGAGAGAGAGAGAGAGAGAGACGCTATATAAACATTTCGCCAAAAACGGCTCAGTAGAAGAGGAGATAAAACGTAAAGAAAACCAGTAGGTTAGAAGACTCTACTCGCAACAAAATGCAATTATAAAAGTACAAAAACATGAGGAAGTGCAAGCGTGGTGTGAAGAACCTGAAGCGCATCAAAAAAAGAGTCCCAAGCTCAAGATAAAGAGATCTGCATATATTCATACCGAGTAAGAAAAAGAAGGAAGGGGAACTATTATTTTCTTATGGGGTAAGAAAATACCTGAATACCTGCTCTCGCACTTCATCAAAACATACATTCAGAACCTCACAAAAAGGTAAGTAAACAATAAACCTATCTTTACTTCTCACTCAACTTAACTGCTGCACGAATATTTTTATTCAATTGTTCCATAGAATCATCTAATTGTTGTTTATTCTTAGTTCCAGTACATACCAACTTCCCGTTACTAAACAATAAGAACGTAGCCGTAGGCTCAACTAATTTATACACCAACCCTGGAAATTGTTCAGGTTCATATTCTGTATTTTCAAGTTGTAATGCAAGTACATTCAAATTCAATTGTAAATCGATGCTTCCAGAAGCAACAATATTCTGCACGGTAATCTTTGGAACAGTGGTGATACGTACTCCAATTTTACCAATTTGTTTCATCACTGCTTTAATGACTTCTTTTACTTGTGCCACCGATTTAGTACCCGTACACACCAGATTTCCAGAACTAAACACTAACACTGCAGATTTTGGTTTCTCGATACGCAACACCAAACCAGGAAATTGCTCAGGATTATATTCAGTATTACTTTGAGAACGTGCAAGTTTAGTCAAAGAAACTTCCTTACCTAAAGAAGCGGTAGCAACAATATTTTGGACCTTCAAATCCGATGTACCCATATCGGTGTTTATATAGTACTTCCTTTATAAAGGTGCCGTTTATAAAGGGATAGAGAAGAAGAAAAAAGGGCCTCTCACTGTAATCCAAAACCACCAGAGGCGTGTTGTTTCTTCACCAACGCCTTAATCTCATCCAAGGTAGCTATATCATGCGGTTTCCGATCAGGACGATAATGTAAAATACGTGGAAAACGTAATCCAAATCCTGAAGTATACCGTGGACTTGGTTGAATATTTTGATACGTAATACTCACCACAAGTTGGGGTTTCACTCGGACCATATTTCCTTCAGTATGCGTAATCAACGGTTTCAAAAGTTTTGTCATTGCTTCATAGGTCATCCCTTCTTCCTCTTTCTCTTTCAATCCACTACTCACCATTCCCAATTCTTTGTAATGTGCCCCTTCTTTACATGCAACCACATAACTCGTCAACCAGCCCCCTCGTTTACCAGTTCCTGTCTCTGCACCCACAATAACCACATCTAAATCAGCTACAAGAGGTTTTAGTTTAACCATGTACCCTACTCGCCTCCCTGGGCGATAAGGAGCATCTAACTTCTTAATCATAATACCCTCTTCACCTAAAGCAAGCGCTTTTTTGTAAAATCGTTCAGCAACAGCCAGGTCATCAGTAACTATCTGTTCAGAAGGATGAATCTCTTTATGAACAGGAATAATCTTCTCAAGTAATTTCCTTCGCTCGACAAAAGGCAATTCAGTCACCCCTTCTCCTTTATAATACAACACATCAAACACATTGACGACCACTGGCAATTGTTTCACTAATTCTTCAATATGATGCTTTCGTCTAATACGTTGGCTAATTGCTTCGAATGGTTTTGTCTTGCCTGTTTTCGGGTCATGCCCCACTACCTCAGCATCTAAAATATAAGTAGTATTTCCCAACGTTTTCTGCATCACTTGTACTACATCAGGAAATTGATGTGTAACTGATTCCAATTTTCGAGTAAACAAACGAATTTCTCCTTTTTCATCACGCATCAGCACCATCCGAAACCCATCATACTTATGTTCCAAAGCAGCAGGTTTCCCACAAATCTCAAATGCTTCAGCTAAATCCGTCACTTTCACCGGCAACATAACTTGCAAAGGTTTATTCGGATGTAACACCATTTTCCGCAACGCAGCTTTCCCTCGCGCAGCAGCATGTAGCACGCCCGCAAAGTCAGTAGTCAAATCATAACTCTCTTGCACCAATGCAATGACTTCACTTTCATCAGGATACCAGGCTTGTGCAATCGCATCAACCAACACCGCCCCTTGGACACCAATACGCAAATCGCCCAATAAAGTCCGTACAATATATTTTGCTTCCAAAGCTGAAGCCTGTCCTAACAATCCTTCAACCACTCCAAGCTTTCGTTCCACACTTCCTTTCCCACTCAATCCCAAAATACTTTCTAATTGGGTAAAAAGATAAGCAGTAGTCAAAGATTTTGAAAACAATCCTTTTTGTGTTCGTTTTTCAACAAGTTTCTCCGTAATCTCTCCCAAATCTCCTTGTGTTGCAAACAAAGCCTCAATCTTTTCAAAGGTCTTTCCAAATGTTTGTGCAAGTCCTTTCATCACTAATTGCTTCGAAATACCAAATTCTCGATTATCATAATCAGCAGTTACTTTTCCATGAAGCAAATACACAAATCGTGCATCTTCTTTTAACAAAAGAGGTAAAAACTTCGCAAGAATATCGCGTTTCTCCAAACGCTTGGTTGTTCCTCCAAGCTTCTCATACACTTCAACTAATTCCTTATACTGCATCACCATACTCTGATTGACAAAGACGAGTATAAAAGCATATCTTTCAAAAGAAAATTCCTACCGACGATAAAAACTACTTACCGTCGATACAAAAAGAAGTGCAAACACTAACGAAAGAATCATCACTCTCTTGTACGTCGTTTCTCCAACAATTACTCATATATAAACATTTATTTTTTCCTCAAAACAACAACTATATAAAAACAAAAAAGAGAAGAATGATATGAAAAAAGAAACAAGATATCAACTCTTCTTACTCACTCTTTTCCTGGCCGTCTGGATCTGGGCAGCAAGTGACCCGGTATATCCACATGATTGGCTCCTTGAAAATTATCTCACTTTCATCACTGTCCCCTTAATACTTATCACTGCACGCTATTTCCGTCTTTCTAATCTTTCATATACGCTCATCACGCTATTTATGATACTCCATACAATTGGTAGTCATTATACGTATGCAGAAGTTCCCTTTGGTTATACCCTCCAAGACTGGTTTGGTTCAAGTAGAAACATGTACGATCGCTTAGTACACTTTTGTTTCGGTTTTCTCATTGCTTACCCCATGCGTGAAATCTTTATGCGTATTGGAAAACAGCGTGGATTCTGGAGTTATTGGATTCCAATTGAACTCACGCTAGCAACATCTTGTATATATGAACTCATTGAATGGGGTGTTGCAGCAATAGTAAATCCTGAAGCAGGACTCGCTTTCCTCGGAAGTCAAGGAGATATTTGGGATGCACAAAAAGATATGGCTCTTGCAGGAGTGGGCGCACTTATCGCCTTAGGTATTGTCTTTTTCATTAACCTCAAATATAATAAAAACGTCTGGTCAGATTTCAAAGCCTCATTACGCATCCCAAAAGATGACAAACCATTGGGAGAAGTTAAACTCAGAGAATTAGTAAAGAGAAATAACTACTAATATTCTAAGCACTCATAATCTTATAAAGAAGGAAAAAATAAAAAGATATGGAAAAAATATCTGCAGGAAATTATGATCTCAACGTATTACTTCATGGAGGGTATGAGTCAGACATTATTTCAATGATTTACGGACCTTCAGGTGCAGGAAAAACTAATTATTGCTTACTCGTTGCAATTTCACAAGCGAAAAAAGGAAACAAAGTAGTGTTTATCGATACTGAAGGGGGATTCAGCATTGAACGCATTACTCAACTTGCAGGGGAAGAAACAGAAAAAATACTTCCCAACATCAGTGTACTTCAACCAACCTCATTTGGAGAACAACAACAGGCATTTCAACAACTCAATAAATATCTCAAACAAGGCATCAGTGTCCTCATTATTGATGGCATGACCATTCTGTATCGCCTTGAAAACGTAGGAGTGTCCGAAGAACAAATGCGAAATACAAATAGACAACTTGCAAAACAAATGCAACAACTTGCAGAAATTGCACGTAAACGACATATTCCAGTCATTATCACCAACCAAGTCTATCGCTGGGAAGAAACAACCAAAATGGTTGGAGGTGATGTCATGCAATATTGGAGTAAATGCCATATAGAACTTACCAAAGAAAATGGCATGAGAAAAGCAGTCATACGGAAACATCGCTCATTACCTGAACGAGAACTTAACTTTGAAATAACGGAAAAAGGAATTAAAAAGAAAGGGCTTTTTTAAGCTCTTAAAATAAAAATAAAAAATAGAAAGAAAAAGAGAATTATCTCTTCTTTTTCTGAGATACGTCACAGCATTCTTTGCACGCAAATTGATGTACAAGCAAGAGAACTGCTGCAATACCTATGATCAAACTACTCGAACCGAGAAGCGCTGGCCAAAATGCAAGGACTGCGATCACAAGATACAACACAGTTTGAACAAGAGAACAATTACATTTCATGTCTTCACCTCAAAAATACTAAGAAAAAGGGCTTAATAAAGGTTACTCAAGAAAAAAAGAGTTACAAGCCTTTAGCCATGGCTTCAGTATCTTTTTGCACAGCAACAACCGCTTGTTTTACTACCTTTTCAACGCCCGCGGCATGGCGAATAGTCATGATAACAGGTTTTGAATAATGCTCTTTTTTCCAAGCAGCGAAATCAACCCCTTGTTCATAAAGGTACGCGCGAAGAGCCTCAGCAACAGTAACATTGTCTAAAGACAGAGTAGCTTCAGATTTAGAAGACAAAGTAAGTGTAATATGCATACAAAGCTGAGACAAAAAGCGATTTATAAAGCTTGCCCTTACTCTTCATCAACCAAGGAAATATCCTTCCCCATCAAATCCTGAGCCGTAGCATCAGCAATCGCTTGTACTGAAGAGGCCGCAACAATGCTTTTGGTCGTAGAAGCATGAGGGGTATGAGGTAAGTAACTTCCCCCTCTTCGTACATTCACCCCATAATATCGTTCTAAAGTACTTAACGCCACATAATCTCGTCCCACCACTCCATTTTCAAGCAATTTAATATCTTCTTTTTTCACACCCGTTGCATCACTCACTTGTTTTCGAGTCATATTACGCACTTTACGTTGCTTCTGCAATTCCCAATGAAAATGATCTGCTAATCCTGCCCGTAATTCATCATCACGCAAAGGCTTGCGATACTCCTCAAATTTCAATAATCCCCGTTTAGTATGACTTGGGGCTCCTGGAACAGCACGAGATAAAGGAGTCATCGTTCCTTCAGTCACCACATCAGGCACTTTCTTCACAATTAACAACCCTTCACGCCGTGCATAGGATTCAGGGACTTTGACAATCTTACCATCTGCAATTGCCTCTACATAGGATACTAAAGCCATACTACAATAAGGAGAAATCTACTTTAAAGGGATTATGGTGTTAGGAATGTATATCTTTAGTGCTATGAAAAACAATATATAACAATAGAACTAATCCGATTAAACTTAGTATCCGACCAATATAATTAAAGATATTATATGACTGATAAAATTCTATGCCTTTAGAATAATAATCTGGAGTAGCGGACATCATTCCAGGACCTATTATTTCAATAGGAATCTCTTTTTTAGATATAATATCTCTAGCTTTCCAAGAAGAATGATAAAATTCTTTAAATATTACTTTTCCTTTTTCAGAACCATTTAGATAAACAATAACCAAATCTGGATTTTCTCTCTCAAACAAATAATTTAACTCTGCAATGTTATTTGAATAAGAAATTATAGATTTTTTATTTAAATATTCATAAATATTCTTTGTAGAATCAAAAAAATCAATTGAGTTGACCTTCTTAAATAATAAATTAGCACTTTCGAATTTCTTATCTGCTAAACTATCATTATTTACTTCTATATGACTTACACCAAACCAATCAAGATAATATAATGTTGAATTTAAATCCGAAGAACCCCATATCGAATCAATAAAATAAAAAGTATAATTTTGAAAAACTATTCCTTGATCATAATATCCTGAAATTTGACTCTGTCCAGGATAAAAGAAATTCATCGCTTTTGCACTATAACCTACTGCTGCAAATCTATAATTATTAAAATTATTATTCATGGATAAATTATTATTTTCAAAATTATCCCAGAATACTCCAAAATTACTATCCCAATATTCATGACTATAATTATTGTTATTATCTCTTATAGCCTGATAACTCCAAATTAGCCCTAATATCAATATTAATATAACAATTATTTTTAGATATTTTATATGATTAAATTTATTTAACATAATACCTAAAGAAATACAAATAATAACTGCTAAAAGAAAAATAAATCTTGCAGATTCTATTCCAGCAGGATAAAACTTTCCAAGACCTCCCGATAATAAAAATAAAGAGATAATTCCAGCAGCAATTAAAAAGTTTAATATTTTATCTTTTCTTAAAAGTTTAAATCTATAAGCATAAACAAAAATAATACATAAGAATAAAGAAAATAATACCCCTATAGAACCGCCGTAATGACCCCATCTGAAAGTCTCATTGACTCCTAAAAAAGATATAAAACTAGGAATATAATTCATCTCTTTTGCTATATAACTTGAAGATTTTAATAAGAAAGGAATTAGCCAACATGAAGAAATAAGAATACCTGGAATTACAAACTTTATTATATATATAAGTTTATTATAAATATTTGAATTAACAAATAAGATTCTAAGAGATAAAATAAAAATAACACATAGGCCTGTGAATATATGACTTAATATAGAAATTGCAATAATAGGTGCAAGCAATAAAGAATATTTAGGTTTTGAAAAAGAATATTCTAATAATAACATAGAAATAGGAATAGTCCATAGAGAAAACATAAATGGATAATTTCCAACGGCTATAAAATAATAAGAATTTGCCAATACAGTTAAAAAAAAGAGTGAAGAAATAAGAGAATTAAGTATATTTTTAATATAATAATTTAACAAAAAGAAAATACCCGATGTAGTTATAACTATACTTAAAAAACACAAAATAACACTACCAAAAAATAGATCATTAAACATATTTAATAAATAATAAAATAAAGGAGGATAATATTGTAATAATGGGCCTCCAGAATACCATGCATAATTCCAACTAGCTCCTGGAAAAGACTGCATATATTTAACTTTACTCAAGTGTCCTAATGAATCTAGTCCGATAGGATGATTTGTGTTCAAAACAGGATAAAATAATATAAAACTTACTAAGATTATTATTAAAGCAGAATAAAAATTGTTTAATTTGAAAAAGTCCATATCTTATTACCTATAAAATTTAATATGAATGAAAACCCAATAGCTATAATCTGTGAAATTAGGTAATAAACTCCTAAAAGTTCGGTAAATGAATATAATACTGCTAAATTAATAATAAGAGCACAAATACTCACAATCAAAAATTTATAATATTTCGATAAAATCTTATATTTAATGCTTTCATTGAAAGTTAATACCTTATTTAAAATAAAATTACTTGAAGCCGCTAAAAAGAAAGAAAGAATAGCTGAAAATATATAATAAACTCCTAAAAGTTCAGTAAATGAATATAATACTGCTAAATTAATAAATGTGCCAATTAATCCGACTAAAGAAAATTTAATGAATTTACCGGATAGATTTCTATGAGAAAAAATATAACTTGATAGGTTTCTAAGATAATAAATAATCTCTTTTATTCCTGCCTTACTCTTTCCATGAACGCGATTAGTGAAAATTATAGGTACTTCTTTAATTTTAGAATACTTGGCTTTAACAATAATCTCCAATAAAATCTTAAATCCCTTTGGATTAATTTTTATCCCATTTAAACATTCTTTTTTTATCATAAAAAATCCAGACATTGGATCTTTAATGTTAGTAAATACTCTGGCCAAAAAAGTTGCTCCCTTAGAAAGAATTTTTCTATAATTTCCCCAACCAACTATATTTCCTCCTTTGACATACCTACTACCTATAACAATATCAACATCTTCATCTTTTATTAAAGAGTACATTTTATTTATGCTATCAGAAGGATGACTCAAATCCGCATCCATAACTGCAAGCACTTTGCTTTTTGATATTTTAAAACCTGCTAATACTGCTGAAGAAAGCCCCAATTTTCCAGTTCTATGTATAACTCTAACTTTCTTATCTTTCTTTGATATATAATCTAATAAATCGCCAGTACCATCAGGAGAGTTATCATCAACTATAATGATTTCCCCATTTATTCTATTTTTATTGAACTTTTTTTTTAAATTATTTATTAGAATAACAATATTCTCTTTCTCATTATATGTGGGAATTACGACTGATAAATCCATAAGAAAGATAATAAAAAAAATAGCTTTTAATACTTAACTATTCAATTCATTATTTAATACAAGATATTGTTCAGAATTTTTTAGCTCATCAATTCCTTTCAAAACTGCTTTTTCATTGATTATTACTGAAGGATAATCTGTAATATTGTAAAATTCCATTAACAAATCTAATGACTTTATATCTAAATCTGCAGCAATAGGAATTAAAACAATATCATCAGGATATTTATTATCTAAGTCCACTAAATAATTACTTATTCCGCCTTGAATACCTTTAGTTACAATTGAAGGATTTCTATATTTATACAAATAAACTATTGTATTAATTTTTAGCCCACAATTTTTCTTCTGATTGATATAATTTTCCCAAAGTAGAATTCTCAATAAATCATACCTTTTATGAAGATTTATTAAATCAGGAGTTATCTTATTAGAATTATCATATTTTTCCAATTTAACTGCAGTCTTATAAACTTCTTCATTTAAATCATAAACAACCTTAGACTTCTCCTTGCAACTTAAATTATGGTTGTTTAATATATCAAAAGAATATCCAATATCAGATACCGATATTTCATAGTCATAATACAAGTCAGAAATAGCACTAACCCTATTATTTTCATAATATGTTCCAAACAAAAGACCTACTCCAAGTAAAAATACTGCAATCAATATTGCTTCTAAAAATACTAGCTTATTGAATAAAGTTACCATTTTTGATCCTTTACAACATACCTATAGATAGATACGACCCATACAATAGGATATATCATAAGATAAATAAGGGTATAAAAAACTATCCTTGAAAATACTTTAAAAGATAACTTTTTCATATAGCCTGTTTTTATCAGAATAAATCTATAATATATCATTGAAGAGATAAACAATAAAATCAAATAAAATATAATTACTGAAGGATAATAATTGAAGAGATTGAAATGAAATAAACTAGCACCTAAAGATGAAGAATAAATTAAAGTTAAAATTGATGAAAATAATTGTTTCATTAATAAGTATAATGAAAAAAAGAATCCAAATAAGCTTAAGAAAATACTAAGAGAGACAAAAGGCAAAACAAACACTCCAAACATTCCTTTTTTGAAGAATATTGAACGATATTTGAAGAGTGCTTGCAAACCTCCTAATCCCCATCTAGTTCTCTGTCTAAACCATTGTTTGAAAGTAGTAGGAACGATAGTAGATACTCTAGCATCCAAGCACATACCGGTTTTATAATTATGACTCAATAAATTCCAAGTTATATCTATATCTTCAGTTATACTAGTTGGATCAAATCCACCCACTTTTTTAACATAAGTTTTTCTATAAACACTTAAAGGCCCATTAGTTACATAAACAGAATCTATAAAATCTAATAATTTTCTTGTCCAGCCCATTAGTAAGTACTCAACTGCTTGAATCTTTGATAAATAATTATTATCAGAATTTCTAGCGCTTACAAAAGAAGTAACTGCAGACATTCTAAAATCTTCAAAATATCCCACTATTTTTTTCAATGAATCTTTTGAAGGAAAACTATCTGAATCTACCACTGCAATTAATTCTCCATTTGCTAATTTTATTCCCTTGTTTAAAGAATCAGCTTTTCCTGAGTTTGGTTTATCTAATAATATAACCTTCTTATATTTAGAAACATATTTTTGAATAACTTTCTTTGTCCCATCTTTACTGCCATCATTAATTACTATAATTTGTATTTTATCTTTAGGATAATCTAAATCCAATAAATGATCAATTGTATTTGCAATACTATCTTCTTCGTTATATGCAGGAACTAAAAAACTAACAGAAGGATAATTTTTAACTGGAGGAGAATAAAATAATAATTTTCTATTCTTGATAAACAATATGACAAAAAAAGCAAACATTATGATTGCAATAAACATTAAACCAAAATAAATCCTTATTATTAACTCCATATTTATTACTTAACTCCTTCTGAAATATTTTCTTTATTTTCCTCTATTACCTCTTCTTGATCGTCATCTCTGCCTTCTCCTTCATTGACTTCTTTTCCGGAGTCTGCATGGAAATATTCATGAAATTGCGCACTCAAACTTAATTCATTCGTATGCCCCATTTTCTTTTTTACTAATAAACCCATAGCAACAAATCGCTTAATATGATCATAGGCCTTATTTCCCCTGATTTTAACAAGAACCGATTGTTTCATCGGTTGTTTATAGGCAATAATAGCCAAGGTTTCTTGTTCAGCTTTACTAAATTCACTGTTTCCGGTAGCTAAAGTATTAACCAAAGTCGCATATTCTGGAGCAACATCCATTTTCCATAAATCCCCCTGTCGCACTACACGAATACCTGAACTAGCATACGCATCAGTTAAATCATTCAAAATTTTCTTTAACAGCAAAGGATTCACATCAGTTAAAGCAACCAATTCAGTAATGGTCATATATTTACCCGCAATAAACAAAGCAGCTTCGACTTTACGCTCTGCTTCATGTGCATGGGCATCATCAACTTCTTCTACACTCATACGAGAAAGGTCCATAAAAAAGAGAAGGAAAACCGCTTTTAAAACTATACGCCTGAGTCAATCAATAAAGTCTCAATAATTCCTGCAATCAAAAGAAGAGGCAAGATGACGCATACAAAAGTAATCAAAGAAGTGCGTAACATTAAACTAAAGGTCTCTTTCCTACGAACGCCACTTAAAGAAAGCAATACTGAGATACTTTCTACTCCTAATCGCAGACCCAAAGCCAAAGCTATAAACAAAGCAGGTAATTCAAAAACACCATGAGGTAATAAACGCCACATTGCTCCGAATCCTTCTTTCGCACTAACCAAAGCTGCAACATATCCCAGAATACTTCCATTCAAAAATACAATACCTAACGGTAACAAACCAAAAAGAATACCCCCGATCATCCCAATGAAAGCAGCTTGAAAATTATTAAGAAAAATAAAATAAAACAAATCAAAGCCCTCTAACGTGCTCGCTTGAGTAAATAATTTTTCTAAATAAGGATCAAATCCAGTAAAGAGAGAAGGAACAAAAAAAGCAATCAAAGCAGAACAGAAGAAAAGAGCAATAACAATACCTACGTAAAGTTGTAATGAAAGAAGAGACGAACGAAGAGAAATCATTTGAAAAACTTCCTTAACAACGCAATTTTATTAGGGTAGTATAATCGCAAAATAAACCCATAAAGTAACCCTACCACAAGTCCCCCAAAATGTGCCGTATTCCCAATTGGTAAGGGAAAAAAGAAGCTAATGATTACCAGTGGAACGATTGCCACAACTGGGGCCCATGCCAAAGGTAATGCAAGAGGAAGGGCATATCTCTGCCAACGTGCATTAAACGTAAACATACTTACCAACATGCCAAGAAGAAGTATATTCAAAAGAAATTGCACAAAAGGAACAGGATATAATTCATCAACCAAAACCTGTGCAATAAAAACTAATAATGGCCCCGCAACCAAGTAAATCTTATGTCGTGGAATAAGTACCGCCATAACGCCCAACAAACCAAATAACGCCCCTGATGCTCCTGCCGCATACGTATCAAGTCCTCCAAAAATCCAATCACCACGAGGAAGAGAAGAACCAATACCCGCACCAATAGCAAAAAAGGCAACGGCAACAACACCCGAAATAAAGTATAAGCTCAGAAAACGTCGTTTACCAATAATTCGTTCACAAAAAGCTCCTAAAAAGAACAACGTAAACATATTAACAAATAAATGAAAGAAACTTTGATGCATA
>VGLO01000021.1 GCA_016866675.1 Candidatus Staskawiczbacteria bacterium
TTAGCAAAAAGTTTTGAATATGACTATGTTTTAGTAGGTGAAAATTTAATATTGGGAAACTTCAAAGATGAAAAGGAAGTTGTTGAACTTTGGATGAATAGCCCGGGCCACAGAGCCAATATTTTAAATGAAAGATTTACCGAAATTGGAGTGGCGATTATTAAGGGTACATATAAAGGAAAAACTGCATGGATGGGCGTGCAGGAGTTTGGGTTGCCTCTTTCAGTTTGCGACCAACCAAGCGTGGAAATAAAAAATAAAGTTGAGATAAATCAGGCTGAATTAAATGAGCTATCCGTTAAAATTGATTTAAAAAAAGAAGAAATTGAAAACACTAATAAAAAATCAAATGAATATTCAAAAAAAGTTGATGAATATAATCAATTAGTTGTCGAGTATAATACACTGTCCCAATTATCAAAAAACTTAATATTGCAGTACAACAATCAGGTCAATGTCTTTAATCAGTGCGTTTCTGGAAGTTAGTAATAAATGAAAGTTAGAGCAATAAAAACTCGAAAGTTTTTGCCACCAAAGGATGACTTGTTTTCGTTTATAAGAGAAAGTTTTTCTCATATTAAATTGAGAGAAAGATCAGTTATTGTAGTCACATCTAAAATAGTTTCTATTGCAGAGGGGAGATGTATTAAAATAGGAAGTAAAACAAAAAAAGCAGAACTTATTAAAAGAGAAGCAGATTTTTACATTGATAAAAATAAAATATCTGGAAAGATTTCAACACTGACGATTAAAGATAATATTTTAACTTCTTCTTCTGGAATTGATGAAAGTAATGGTAATGGGTACTATATATTGTGGCCGATAAAACCTTTTCTGTCTGCTAAAAGAATATATGAATTTATTAAAGAAGAATACTCCTTAAAAAAATTTGCAGTTATTATTTCAGATAGTCGCAGGACTCCTTTAAGGGAAGGGATTTTAGGAATAGGACTCTCATATTATGGATTAGAACCATTGCGAGACTATAAAGGTAGTAAAGATATTTTTGGTAGAGAAATGAACTTCTCTAAGGCAAATATAGTTGATTCACTATCTACAATGGCGGTGTTTCAAATGGGAGAAGGAGATGAACAGACTCCACTCGCAATTATAGAAGATATTAAAGACCTGCATTTTATCAACAAGGATTTTTCAAAAAATGATATATTAAAAACAAACATTAAAGAAGATAAGTACAGCTTCTTCTTAGAATCAAATATTTGGAAAAAAGGAAAATAATATGAAATTTGCAATTGTTTCAGATACTCACGACAATATAAATAACTTTAAAAAGGTAATTGACTGGCTCAATAAAGAAAAAATTGAGACGATTTTACATTGTGGAGATATTTGCAATAAAGAAACAATTGACGAAGCGTCTAAAATTTTTAAAGGAGAAATAAAATTTGTTAGAGGAAACGGAGATTTTCATTTAGATGATATTCCAGAAACCATGGAAATTGAGTTGGGTGGAAAAAAAATATTTTTAAATCATTATCCTGACATCGCAAAAAATAAAGTTGAATCAGGCAAGTACGACTTAGTTTTTTATGGTCATACACACAAACCGTGGGAGGAAAAAGTAGGGGAATGCAGATTAGTTAACCCAGGAGAGTTATCGGGTCAGAGGTTTAAGCCTACTTTTGCTATTTATGATACAGAAACAGATAAATTGGAACTAAAAATTTTAGAATTACTTTCTTAGTTTTAAATTGACAAAACTATTGATTGTATCGTATTTTAAGTGAAACGCACCTTGAAACTTTTAAGGAGGTATTCATGAAAAAGTCTAAGGGAATTATTACTTTGGTAATTTTCATTATGATTATTTTCGTGATTATTTTTTCATGGAAAAAATATTATGGATTTACCTTTGAAAAAGTAGTAGTTGAAGAGCCAAGTATCTTCATACAGTGTAAGCGGACTCTTAGGGAGGTACTGGAAGCTGGATGCTACGACTATCTTGATAATGACCTTGTAAATCAAAAATTTATCTCAAAAGAAGAACAATGTGGTAAACACTACATTTGCAAGCCCTACTACTTTGACCAAGTAATGGAGGCAGATCAAGTTGAAGCTAAAATGAAGCTCGATGGCTATCGTCCAGCAACGATTATGGCTTTGCTCTCATTCGGAGAGAAAAATCCAGATCTTCAGCGAAATTTTCCCATTTTTGCGCTCGGCAGTAAAACTACGGTAAATGGATTCGTAAGGTCACCGTATCTTGGCTTTTTTGCCACTTCTGAATACAGAACAATTGGCTTGGGACCTATTCTTAAATTTCATCCCAGAGTCAGGTTTCTTGGAGTAAAAGAGGTAACCCAAGAGGTTGCACGAAGACAATAAATTGTCATTTCCCTATGCAGGTAATACTTGCGCAGGGATTTTTTTTATATATTGATATTGATTAATTTAGAAAGTAATGTATAATAAACCATTACTTTTTATATGAAACAAAAATACTGGATATTTATAGGAATAATTGTTTTGACTTTTTTGGCTGGAAATTTTGTCTATCCTGACTATTTTAATAAGGGGGTAGATTTTTTTAACGAAAAATTTAGCTTAAATATTCCGCATTACTGGACAAAACCATATCAGCTTGGATTGGATTTACAGGGTGGAGTGAGTTTGGTTTACCAAGCTGATTTGTCATCTGTGACAAATAAATCAGAAGCCATGCAGGGTTTGAGAGATGTAATTGAAAGAAGGGTTAACTTATTTGGCGTTTCAGAGCCTGTTGTACAAATTCAGGGAGATGACAGGTTGATTGTTGAGCTTCCCGGCCTTAAAGATGTTAAAGAAGCAATTGATACCATAGGTCAAACGCCATATTTAGAGTTTGGAGAGCAAAGAACAGAGCTTGAAACTCAGCAAATAATAGACAAAATAAAAGAGATTCAAGAGGCACAGAAAAAAGACCCAAACTTTGATGTCACAACAATCAAGGACTGGGAAGTTGCTTTGCAGGATCCTAATTTTAAACCAACAGAGCTAACAGGAAAATATTTATCAAGAGCAAATGTATTGTTTGACCAAACAACCTTTAGACCTCAAATTGAATTAAACTTTAATTCAGAGGGAGAAAAATTATTTGAAGAAATCACAGCAAGAAATATCCAAAAACCTTTGGCAATTATGCTTGATGGAGCTTCAATTATTGACACTACCGGAGATGGTGTTATCGATGCAAATGATATTTATGCTCCAATAGTTCAAAACAAAATTACTGGAGGAAAGGCAGTTATTACAGGAAGCTTAGATGCAAAAACAGCAAATGACATTGCAAGGAGGTTAAATTCTGGAGCTTTGCCGGTAAAAATTGGTAACCCAATTTCTCAAGAAACAGTTGGGCCAACTTTGGGGGCTGTTTCTCTTAAAAACTCTTTAAGGGCTGGAATTTATGGCCTAATTGCAGTTGTTTTATTTATGATTGTTATTTATAGATTGCCGGGGCTTTTAGCTTCTATTGCACTGATAATTTATATAGGAATTAATTTGTCTCTATTTAAGATGATTCCTATTACATTAACTTTAGCTGGAATTGGAGGATTTATTCTTTCTATTGGAATGGCTGTTGACGCTAACATTTTAATTTTTGCCAGAATGAAAGAAGAGCTAAACGAAGGTAAGCAATTGTCTGTTGCTATTGAAGAGGGCTTTAAGAGAGCGTGGCCATCTATAAGAGACAGTAATTTTAACTCTTTGATTGTTTGTGCCATTTTGTTTTTAGTTTCAACTTCTTTTGTTAAGGGGTTTGCTTTTACTTTAGCGATTGGTATTTTAGTTAGCATGTTTTCGGCAATATTTGTAACGAGAATATTTTTATTAGTTTTCTTGAGTCAAAAATTAGATAAATTTAAATGGCTAGTGTAAATATGTTTAAATTCACAAAATATTCAACAATATACTATGTCTTTTCTGGAATTTTAATAATTGCATCAATTGTTGCATTGTTTTTATTTGGCCTAAAATTTGGAATTGAGTTTACTGGAGGAAGTAATATGGAAGTTTCTTTCTTAAATGAAAGGCCAAGCAATCAAGATATTGCAAATCAGATTTCTGAATTTAATTTAGGAGAAGTTATAATACAGCCCGTTGGAGAAAATGATGCTGTTTTAAGATTTAAAGGGGTAGACGAGAGCACTCATAATCAAATAGTTTCAAAAATTAATGAACTATCACCGTTGGAGGAGAAGAATTTTCAGTTTATTGGACCTTCTATTGGAAATGAGCTAAAAAACAAAACACTAATTTCTATTGGTTTGGTTTTATTGGCTATTACCTTATACATTGCTTTGGCATTTAGAAAGGTTTCAAGGCCGGTTTCCTCATGGAAGTATGGAATTGCATCTTTGATTGCTCTTTTTCATGATATTTTAATACCAATTGGAGTATTTGCTGTATTAGGCAGATTCTATGGTGTGGAAATTACAACTCCTATAGTTGCAGCCTTGCTAACGGTTCTTGGATTTTCGGTTCACGATACAATAGTTATTTTTGATAGGATTAGAGAAAACATTCAAAAGACCGGAGTAAATAATTTTAGTGAAACAGTTGACCTTAGCTTGAATCAAACATTGGGCAGGTCTATAACCACCACATTAACAACTCTAATTGTAATGGTTGCTATATTTTTCTTTGGAGGGGTCACGCTTAAGTGGTTTTCATTGGCTTTAATAGTTGGAATTACATCTGGGGCCTATTCATCAATATTTATTGCAGGACCTTTGCTTGTCACGTGGTATAAGAAGACCTAAAATTTGACTATTGACATATCTAGTTTTATATGGTAAATATTAATAATTCACGGTAAATAGCTAAATAAAGATGGAAAAAATCAATTATTTACAAACTTATCAAAAATTTACCAAGGGCCTATCAAAAAAAGTAAAAGACATTTTTGACAGGCGTTTTGGCGTAAAATCAGGCCAAGTTGAAACATTAGAATCTATTGGAAAAAGCCTTGGTATTACAAGGGAAAGAGTGCGTCAAATTGAAGAGGCTGGTTTTAATCATGTTAAGAAAAACCACAAAGATTCTTTATATGTTATATTTACTGAATTTGGTTCTTATTTTGCTAAAAAGGGTGGCTTTAAAAAAGAGGACCTAGTTTTAGAAGAGCTTGCAGGAAAAAAAAACAAACCATATGTTTTGTTTTTACTTACTCTTGGGGGTGATAGATTTAAAAGAGTATCAGCTAAAAAGGATTTTCATTACTTTTGGTTGGCTAACCCAGCTTCAGATAAACAGGTAAAAGACACACTAGAAAATATTGTAAAGGATATAGATTCACAAAAACAGTTACTTGATAAAAATCAAATGATTTCAACATTTGCCTCAAAGCATAATATAAGCCAGGAGGCAGTGGCTTCTTACATTGAAATTTCAAAAAAAATACAAGAAAGCAAAGATGGTAAATTGGGACTAATAACTTGGCCTGAAATAAAGCCAAGGGGAGTCAGAGATAAGGCATTTTTGGTATTTAAAAAGGAAAAAAAGCCTTTACATTTTAGGCTAATTGCTCAATTAATTGATGGGCTAGGATACAATGGAGAAGATAAAAAGGCCCACCCTCAAACAGTTCATAATGAGCTTATAAAAGACACAAGATTTGTTTTAGTTGGTAGAGGAACATATGCTTTGGCTGAATGGGGTTATGTGCCAGGAACAATTAAGGACATTATTACAAAAGTCCTAAAGGACAAGCAAGAAGCAGTTCACCAAGAAGACTTGGTAAAGGAGGTTTTAGCTCAAAGAATTGTTGCAAAAAATACAGTATTGATTAACTTAAACAATAAAAAGTTCTTCTCAAAAAATGAGGACGGAAAGTATATATTAAGAGAAACTCAATTATCTTAATGAAATTGATATATTTAACCAAAAAAACAAGCGTCAAAAACGCTTGTTTTTTTGTTGTGACTTGATTGTGTACTTTTTCTAAAAGTTGTATAATTATACAATTTAATCTTAAATATATAATTTTAATAAAATTGTATGAAAAAACATTTTTTTAAGTCTAAGCTAATTTTTATTCTAGGAATTACTTCTATTTTATTATTAAGTACTAATTTTGCTAAAGCTGTTAATCCTGCACCAGTCATATTAAATATCTTTCCAAATTTTGTTCAAGCAAGTCCTGATGGATTTCCATTAACAATTAATGGAAATGGTTTTACAGCAGAATCTAGAGTTTGGTTTACAAATTCAGATATTAGTACGCCAATTTTAACTGAAATAATACCCACTTTTTTTTCTCCAACAATGATAAATGTAAATATACCAGGAGGACTTACTATTGAAAGGGGAACAGCCTTTGTTTATGTGGGGAATAATAATAACTTTTCTAACAATTTGCCTATTATTGTCACGCCTGCTCTAGCATCTACTCCGCCACTAATAACTACACCAAATAATCCAACTCAAACACCAACGCAAACAACTCAAATTTTAACACCTCCGGTTCAGACTTCACTCCTACCTACAACAACTTCAAATTTAGTTCCTGTGCCTCCAAGTTTTACTGCTAAGCGAATAATTAGTGTTTCAAGTATATCTCCTCAAACAATAACTAAAAATACAAATCAAGGCATAGTTACAATTTCAGTAGTCAGTGGAAGTGGTAATTTCCAAAGTGGTGATACTTTATATGTTGCTTTACAGGGGTCAACAAACTTTGAAAAACAAGAGACAAGGTTTGTTTCTTTGCAGGGATTGTCTTTTGATATTGATACATCCAAATCAAATCCGGGCACTTACTACATTAAGGTAGCTGGGCAAGACCAATCAGTTTCTTTGCCATTAACACTTACTATTTTGCCTCAACAATCTACACAAATAACTAATACCGCTCCAAAGCAAACTACACAAAACCCTCAGACTCCCCAGACTCAGCAGACTGCAAATCCCCAAATAACTTCAAATCCTCCTCAGCAAGCTCCTACTTCAACAGCCACTGAAAGAATTATATCTCCTTATCCTTCTACATCATCTGCTATTTCAACAGGTACTTTAAATATAGTTAATAATTCAGGTGGTAAGTTTTATTTCACTATTATAAACAAAAATACAAGTGATAGCTCTAGTATAAAAGTTGAATCAAGTGGCAGGGCAGGGTCAAGTATTGTACAAATTCTTCCTCCAGGAAAATATTCAATTACTCAATCTCTTACAAATGGTTTGCAGTTTAGTTCTGCTTCTTGTAATACCGGGAATACTACTGATACAACGAATGGTGTAGATAATGTAACTGTTTCTGGTGGGTCAACCACAATATGTGCTTTTTATAATAAAACTACATCTTCTGCCTCAAAATCTACTTCTACTTCAGGATCTTCTTCTGACACTGGCACTTCAAACCCAGGTACTCAAGCAGGTTTGCCCTCTTCAAAAACAGGCAACATTGAAATTGAAAGAGTTAATCCTAATTTACAAACATTAACGGGCAGGGCAGCAGTGCCAATAACAAATGCTTGGGTAGATTCTTTGCCTCCACAAAAAACTAATCCAGCTGTTTTTACTTCGATTGATCCCAAAGGAGAGCATACAATATCTGTCACAGACGCAATAGGTTACACTGAGACGGTGGGATCTTGTCTTTATCCAATAGGAGAAACAGGGTGTACAGTTTCTAATTTTTATCCTCTCCGAGCAGGATCATGTAACGGAACTTCATGTACTTTTCCCGTAGATATTGTTTCAGGTAAAGTTTTCAAGTTTGTCTTTAAGTATACCGAAGTAGTCGCTCCACCATGTGATGTTGATGATAACGGATTTTCTTCATGCGGTGAAATCCAAGTATTAAAATATGCGGAAGGAAACGAAGGTACTTTTGATTTTACAAGTAATGTTCCTTACTACTCTAAGTTTAGAATAGAGACAGTTAATAATGGGGTGAATAGTAATAGTATGATGAATAAAAATTTGATTAATATTCCTCCTGGATCATACAAAATAGATGAAGTTAGCACTGCTGGTTGGAAGTTAAGAGAGGCAGTTTGTGATGGTGAGGTTGTGACAGATTCTAATGGTAAGACTGTGGCAGGTTCTATTAAGGTGACTGCTGGAGAAACTACAGTCTGTGTCTTTAGGAATATACCTGATTCGTCTTCGGTTTCAGCAAATTCTGCAAGTGGTGTCTTACCATCAATAACATATGGCCAAAGCGGTGACGCAGTTAGTAATTTACAGCAAACTCTTATGCAATTAGGATACCCTATTGCATCAGGAACAACAGGATACTTTGGAAATCAAACTGTTTTAGCGTTGGCTAGTTTTCAGACTGATAATGGTTTGTCTCAAGATTCTCCAGCATTAGGAAAATCGGCAGGTCCATGGACAAGGGCAATGTTTTTAAAACACGGATTTGATTTGAATAGTGTTGCTCAATCATCGTCTGGTTCAGGTTCTAATAATAGTCAGACTGCAACTAATAGGCCCTCAAATACCATTATTTGTGGGGGGTATCCTTGGGAGGATAGGGGCCTTGATAAAGCTATTTGGGAAAGATATAAGCTTTGCCGAATGGCATGTGAAGATGTAAGGCGTAGCGTTGGTATAACAAAATGGGTAAGTGCTAGCGCAGCTGACTGCAGGACATTATATGGCTACTAATCTTTAAAAAATAATTAGAAATAAATGTATCTTAAAAAATCCCCCAGAAAGGGGATTTTTTTATTACTCATAATCTTTCATTTTTCCCTCACTTGAATTATTTTAATATAAAAAATACTTATATAATTCTACATTCGGTCAAAATGAATATTATTCGTTCGGTAAAAATTAAAATGCGTTTCCATCTTTTCCTTACTCATAATCTTTCATTTTTCCCTCACTTGAATTATAATTGACATAATATGGATCCATATTACTTTTGGGGAATTATTATTTTGCTTTCAGCAACTATAATTTATTACATAGTTTTTTTTATATTAATTTATTATTGGCACGAAACAAAAGCAAGTTATATAGTAGTGCCTCTTATATTTACATTTGAGTTTTTTATTATTGCTTTTTTTGTGGTGACAGCAGGTGTGATTTTGCTTAAGTATTATCCTCAAATATTAAGTCTCCTTATAGGTTAATTTATGGCAAAAAGAAGTAAATATTTTTTTTGGATAGGAGAGGCTGGTAAGGTAGCTACACCGTTTTGGTGGATTGTTTGGATGTTTTTCATTATTTATTTACCATTTTTGAGGCCGTGGTGGTGGGTTTTTTTACCTCTATTATTATCAGTGGAGTTAAAAACTCTGTACTTATGGTGGATTAGTTGGGATTTTACCTACCCTCAAACTAAGTGGGTAGTACTTGAAATTGTCCCTCCAAGAGAGTCTTTAGTGCCAATCAAGGCAATGGAAGATGTTTTTGCAACTATGTGGGGGCCATTATTTGATGCGCCAAATTTTAGAGAGCTTTATTGTGATGGAATGTTGCCAGAATGTCCAAACTGGATGTCTCTTGAATTAGTAAGTATTGAGGGAAAATTACATTTTTATATAAGAGTGACACAGGGACACCGGTTAAGTCTTGAAACTGCTTTGTATAGCTATTATCCTGATTTGGAAATTCAGGAAGTACCAGATTATACAAGAAACGTTCCAAAAAATATTCCAAACGATGAATGGGATATTTACGCAGAAGATTATGTGGCAAAAAAACCTGCTCCATACCCAATAAAAACTTACGAGAAGTTTTTTGAACCACAAGGAGAAAAAATTTCAGCTGAAGAAAAGAGAATTGATCCTTTAAATTCTTTATTAGAATCAATGTCAAAGCTTGGCAAGGGAGAGCAATTTTGGATGCAAGTGATTATATCTTCTACTTCTAGTGGCTCGTATAATCCAGAATTCAAGGGTGATTCAGAAGAGATAATAAATAAGTTAACTAAAAGACCTGGTAAAAAAAAGGAGCCAACACTATTTGATGAAATTATGTATGTTTTAAACCAATTAATTGCAGGTCCAATACAGGATGGTGCAGGGGAAAAGGCAACTTATAAATGGGCTGAGTTGGGGCAAAGAAGTGAAACTGGAGAAAGAGAAATGATTATGACCCCAGGAGAAAGAGAAATTTTAACTGAAGTTGAGAATAAGGTTAAAAAGCCTATTTTTAGAACAGCTATTCGCGGTATGTATGTTGCAAAGCGTGAAAACTGGAAGGCTTCACATAGAATACTTTTGAGGACTTATTTTGGCCACTTTCATACAGAAAATATGAATACAATACAATTAGACTCTAATACAAGAACTAAAGTTCATTATTTATTTAGGAAAAGAAGAGTTTTTTTAAGAGCAAGAAAGATGTTAAAAAATTCAATCATGAGATTCCCTTCATATTTTCCAGATAGAAAGAATGGAAATTCTCTTCTTAGTCCAGAAGAGTTAGCTTCTATTTTTCACTTCCCAATTAAGATGACAGGAATGGTGATGCCAACAATGGAAAAGGTTGAGGCCAAAAAATCAGGTCCTCCTCCAAATCTTCCTGTTGAATAAAATATGGATAACAATAACGAAATAGCATTTATTGGTTTAACATCATTTCGCAATCAGCGAAAGAAGTTTGGCATAAAAAAGGATGACAGGAGAAGACATTTTTACACTATTGGTAAAACCGGTATGGGAAAGTCCAACTTAATGGAAAACATGGCAATTCAAGATATCCAAAACGGAAATGGATTGGCTTATGTTGACCCGCACGGAGAAGGAGCTGAAAAACTATTGGATTTTGTACCAGATGAAAGAATAAAAGATGTAATATTTTTTAATCCAGCTGACTTAGATTATCCAATTGCTTTTAACGTAATGGAAAAAGTTGATTTTAAGTACAGGCACTTGGTTGCAGGTGGATTAATGGGTGTGTTTAAAAAAGTTTGGCCAGATGTTTGGTCAGCTCGTATGGAGTACATTTTAAATAATGTGATTTTAGCTTTACTTGAGTATCCTGAATCAACCCTGCTTGGCGTGAATAGAATGCTAGCTGACCCAGAATACAGAGCAAAGGTTGTTGCAGAAGTTAAAGACCCAATTGTGAAATCTTTTTGGGTGACAGAATACGCAAGATATACTCAAAGGTATGAAGTTGAGGCGACCGCCGCCATTCAAAATAAGGTTGGCCAGTTTGTTTCAAATGCTTTGATTAGAAATGTAATAGGTCAGACTCACTCAACAATTGATATGAGAAAGATAATGGATGACGGAAAAATTTTAATTTTAGATTTGTCTAAAGGAAGAATTGGAGAAGATAACTCAAGATTGCTTGGAGCATTATTAATTACAAAGCTTCAGTTGGCAGCAATGTCTCGTGTTGATATACCAGAAGAAACCAGAAAAGATTTTTATTTATATGTTGACGAGTTTCAAAATTTTGCCACGGAATCATTTGCCAATATATTGTCTGAGGCCAGAAAGTATAGACTATGCCTGATAGTTGGCCACCAATATATTTCACAAATGGAAGAAGAAGTCAGGGATGCTGTTTTTGGAAACGTTGGAACTATTGTCACGTTTAGAGTTGGAGCAGAGGATGCTGAATGGTTAGAAAAGGAATTTACGCCAGAATTTTTGGCAACAGATTTAGTAAACTTACCAAAGTATAATGTTTACTTAAAGCTTATGATAGATGGAATTGCTTCTCATCCATTTTCAGCTCATACTCTTCCTCCACCAAAAGTTTTAGAAAACTCAAACAGAGAAAAAATTATTGATTCTTCAAGAGAAGTTTATGGAATAAAAAGAGAAATTGTTGAAGATAAGATAAGCCATTGGACAGAGGCAGAGAAAAAGCAAGAAAAAACAGCAGGTCCAGCAAAACCCTCTCAAGCTCCGCAAAATTTTCAAAATACCCAAAAAAATAACACGCAAAAACCAGCAGAGCAAAAAAGTTTTCAACAACCATTTCAAAATAGTGAGCAAGTGGTGCTTTATGATGCAATTTGCTCAAATTGCAATAAAAACACTAAAGTTATTTTTCCTCCAGATCCAGCCAAGCCCGTATACTGCAAATCCTGTTTAAAAAAACTAAAAAGTAAAAAAGAAGAATCAAAAGTGCCCGTAAAAGAAGTTAAAGTGGAAAATGTTTCTTTTAGTTCGCTAAAAAAGGAAAATAAAAATTCAGTAAAAATTACCGAAAACATGCAAGTTATAAATAATGTTAAGGTAAGCAACAAAACAAATAGAAAAGAAATTAATTTAGCTGATTTGAAAAAAGCGATAAATGAATCACTCGAACATTCAAAAGAAAAAGATTTAGATTTAGAAGTAGAAGAAGTAGATGACGGAGAAG
>VGLO01000022.1 GCA_016866675.1 Candidatus Staskawiczbacteria bacterium
AATCTTGGACTGATAGATTTAATTTCTGAAAAACTACGCAATATATTTAAAATATTATTGCTTCCCTCAATATAACCCTTGTTATCTAAATTAGATAAAAGTATATCTCCTGTGTATTGCTCATGCCACCCTGCAATTGAGCCTTCAATTAACCCAACCAAAATTCCGCTCAAAACAACTAGGTTTAAGAAGGTTAAAATCATAACAAAAACTATCAAACCTGTAGTCCAAATACTTGCCCTTCTGATTTGCCTTATAGCCAAAAAGAAGCCTATCTTAAAATCTATTAGAGATGCCATTTATTATTTGATAATTACAATATCGCCGTCAACAAGGCCTGAGGTAATTTCTATTTGGCCAAGAGAAGAAACTAGACCAGTTTTAATTTCTCTTTCTACAACATCTTTTCCACTCTGAACCATCACAAACTTTTTGCCGCCCTGCAACTTAACAACCCCCTGAGGAACAGAAATAACATTTTCTTTCTTTTCTGTTAAAACAACTACATTAGCTGACATTCCAGACCTCAGTCTCTCATCTAGACCATCAAATTGTAATTTTGTTCTATATGTTGCCACTCCATCTTTTATGGTTTCAGCAGGGTCAATTGAAACAACTCTTGCCTGAAACTTGGTTTGCTCTCCATAAGCATCAAGTGTTATTTCTGCAGGATCATTAACACTAATTAAAGAAACATAAATCTCTGGCACATAGCTTTCAATTTCAAGTGGATCTGCGCTAATAATTGAAACCGCGGTATTATTTGCTCCAAATATACTTCCTAATTTAACATTTACATTTGTAATAACTCCATCAATAGGAGAATAAATTTGTCTTTTTCTTAGTTGAGCCAATATATTCTGTTCAGATGCCTTTGCCTGATCAATTTGTGCCTGATAAACACCTATATCTGAAGGTCTGGCTGGGGCCTTTACTAAAGATAACTCATTTTTAGACTTTTGCAGGTCAATTTTATAACTAGATATATCCTGAATAGATGACTTTAAATTAGTAAGAGCAGTATTGATATTTGTTTTATGGGTATCTAAAGTAGTTTTTGTTGCCGATGGAATTGTCGCAAAGTAAACCCCTAGGTCACATTGCTCTCTTATTACTCCCAATTCATTATAAACAACATTCAACGAATCTATTACTTTGTTATTAGCTTCATTAATACTACTATCGGTTGGTGTTAATTTTGCAATATCAATGTACGGTTTTACCGCTAATAAAGTACTTTCTATCTTTTGCCTACTAATGAAAACTTTTATCCCATATTGGTCAGCAGTCGAAAAATAATTAGACTGAACACTAAAAGCCGAGCTATTTGCATTATAGATTGCAAAGTAAGCACTATTTAAAACCTCCAGAGAATTACTATATGCATTATCTAAATCTTGCTGTGCAGAACTCACCTTATCTTCTGCGATTAGTATATCTTCGCTTGAAGATCCAGCTAAAAGTTGGTTTAACTTTGCTTCCTGAAGAGAAATACCCGCTCTAGTTTCTGATAGTTGAGCGCTAAGCTGAGATATGTCCTGCCCAGCCAATAGTTTACCCTGTTTTACACTATCACCCCCCTTTACATATATACTTCTTATCTGACCCGATTGCTCAAAAGACAAATCAATATCTTCTGTGGCAATTAATTTTCCTGAAACAGATATTTGTTGCAAGAATTCTCCAGGATGAACGACAATAGTCTCAACTTCTGCATCGCCCCTAAAAAATATAAACCAAATAATTATTACAACTACAACTGCAAAAACCCAGTACCACCTGTACTTTTTCTTGAAAATTAAGTTTTTAAAATGATTTATTTTACTTAGTATCTTCATCTTTTTTATATGACCCAGAATTATTATTATCAATTTTCATAGGAATAATAAATATAGAGATAATATAGACTATAACACCGGGGATCACGCCTGTAAATATAAGTATCAAAAGCCATAAAACGCGCAGAAGATTTGAGTCAATATCAAAATATTCACCTAATCCACCGATAACACCCGCAAAAAATCTATTTTTACTGCTTCTATATAGTTTTTTCATATAATTTAAAATCAATAATTATGTTATATAACAAATAAACAATACCTATTTAATTTCACTTGGAGACTCTTCAATTGAAAGGGGCTCTGATTGAATTGAGTACAAGGCAGGCCTATTAGCATTTAAATTATCAATAATTTTAATCACTTCTAAATTATCAGGATTTAACTGCTGAACTTTTTGAAACTCCAATAAAGCTTTCGATTTTTGTCCTATCTTATCATAAACAAGTCCTAGTATGTATCTTGCGTTTGAATAATTATCATTTATTAACTTGGCCCTCTCAAGATAAGTTTGAGCTTTGGAAAAATTTTCTCTCTGGTAAAATATAATTCCGAGCTGAAAAGCTAACCCAATATCGTTCTGAGCAACACTAGCTGTTTCTTCAAGCTTTAAAATTGCCTGCTCTGACTCACCTTGTTGTTCATAAACTAGAGCAAGCAAATATTGGGCTGGCGCATAGTCTGACTTTAAAGCAATAGCTTTATTTATATTATCAACTGACTTGCTAATTAATTCTTGCTTTTTGACATTATCATTTGAACTCTTAAGAGCTTGAGCTTGATACAGATAAACCCTGGCAATTTCAGTAAAACTAAACGGAGAAGAAGGCTCTAGTTCAGATGATTTATTGTAACTTTCAATAGCCAAATCACTTGAACCCGGTACGCTAAGTAAGTTTCTATAAATAAACCCTCTCACATTCCAGTTCTCGACATTTTTGGGATTTATTAGAATAGATTGATTTGAGGAAAACGCCATATTTGATACTATATTTTGAACTTGCTGACTTTTTTGCTGATCTGAAGCATCATTTTTTAACAATAAAACATTTAATTGCGAAAGATAAAGTTGTGACAAATCCCTCCAGTATAAATCTAAAGACGGATTAAGAGATGTTGCAGACAAAACATTTGATATGCCATTGTCTAAATTACCCAAAGAAGCAGAATTAATTCCTCTTAAGTATTTTACTTCTGCAATGTACTTTTGCCCTCCAAAAAATAGCAGTCCTACCCCAAATATCACAGCAATTAAAAATACAAAAGAGTAAATTGTTGAAAGATAATGATTCTCAGACTGCTCTTTGCTTTTATTTTTGTAAGCAAAATAAACAGACATTGCGCCCAATAGGGACCAAAAAATAAACGAACTCACAATATTGTCATAGTGTAAAACCTTAAAAGCAACTACTGATACAAAAGAGGCCAATAAACCAACTTGTGTAATATGTGCTGAATAATCTAATTTATACGAATTTAAAACCATTTTTACACCAAAGATTAAGGCACTTAATAAAACCATAACAAAAACTAATAATCCCACCAAACCTTTTGTTAAAAGCACATCAAGAAACTCTGAAGCTCCGGCCCTAAATCGTGTACCCCAAAAAATTGTTTGATTAAGGTTGGTGTCTCTATATTTTGAATAAACTTGAGAGAATGTTCCAGGGCCTGAACCAAATGGTAATATTTTTGGATTATCAGAAAACAATCCCCTGGCTATTTTAATTTCAGATAAATGACTTGGCGTAACTTCAGTAGGAGAAGTAGGAACTCCTGGAATTGGAACTCTAAACATTAATAAAAATAAAGATATTACCAAAATAGCCATTGGCAGTGAAAACCAATTCTTATTTTCGCTATTTTTCAAGTTTGAAATTGAAAAAATAACCATTATACCAATTCCAATTACCAGTATAAGCCAAGCATTAAAGAAGTTGAGTATAAGCAGAATTAAAAGGAAAAATGCAGAAAAAAATCTAAACAGCCACTTTACTGTTCCTTTTTGAGCAAAGGACATCGCAATAGCAATTGGCAATATAACAGCTACTAACATAGAAACCACATTTAAACTTCCAATGGTATTAAATGCTGATAACTTTGCAAAGGGCAAGGGTATTAGAAAAATTTTATACAATTGTAAAACTGCATATAAAGCACCCAAAAAAACAGAGGATGTCAATAATAGCAAGAAGGTCACTATTCTTTTTTTCTCGCCCATTATGTTTGAAATTAAAAAGTAAAGTATGCCAAAGAATAGTATTGCAATAAAACTGTCTGAAACATTAGAAGACCAACCCCAAAAACTTCCATAAATCCAGAATGATGTAATAGTTGATACCAGACTGGTCCCAATAAATAAAATCACTGCCCAACCAACTAGATTAATTTTTACATTCAACTCTCCTTGGCTTGTTATTTTAGCCAACCATGCGATAAATGCAATCAACACAAATAACACAAGTAAAGCCTGTTTTTGAAAAGAAATAGCATCCTGCGTTATAGGCAATAACCAAATAGGCAAAAGAAAAACTAAAATATATAAGCTAGCCTTAGATATTTTATCTAGCAAACCAGACTTGCTAATTTTTGAGGGTATATAAAACATAGAAATATTTATTGATTATATATTAATTGACCATACAATAGAATACTTTATCTACTCTACCTCACCTATATCCCATATCTCCTTTCCTATATATTTTTCAACATTCTGAAGATCCTTCAGTAATTGTTCTTCTATCATCTTATCTTCAGCAGACAGCTCTTTATTCAATCTATTCTTCTTTATCATATTAAATTCCACCTCAATATCTCTTTTTAAAACAGCAAATCCTCTTCTAACTGACTCCTCTGCTTCTCTCAATTCCTTTAAAAATAATTTATGTTTTTTTCTTCCGTGATAGTAATGGAAAATAATATATAAAAATAAACCAAGTATAATTGGAATAGAAATTATTAAAACTACAAAATACATGACATCATAGCTAAACCTTGAGTTTCCAAACTGAAAAGCAGTAGATTGCACAAACATTTCAACTTGAGGACTTGGCGGACTTAATTCTTGACCTATTTTTGCTTGTGCCCATAAAATATAATTTCCATTAGACAAAAAGCCATTATGCCTATAAAACCACTCTCCATCTTTGTCAGAATAAATTGTTTCTGAAATAGTTTGCCCATCTTGAAGATTCTGAAGATATAATATCACTTGAGTTTCTGAAGATCCGGTTTTACCACCAGCATAAAAAATCTCTTCATTGGAAATATTTCTTGAAAAAGTTGAAATAAGGGGAGGTGTAATTTCTATTTTTTGCTGAGCCAAAACATAACTTGGCAAGTTAATCAAAAATCCTAAAACCAAAATAATACCCATTATTTTAGGTCCATATTTTGACCTATATTGCTTTAACTCTTCTAGTTGATTTTTAACTTCAGGAGATAATTCTTTTTGACTTTTCTTATAATCAACAGAGTGATGCCACAAGACAACTCTTCTTGCAAAATAAATAAGTAATATCAATAGAATACCCATTAAGACAAAAAACCAAATCCACGGCAGCACTGTCACATTGCCCACTCTAATTCCATCCGTTCCTAAAAACTCAAATGCAAAATGAACTATTGATAACTTCTTTGTAATATCAATGTGGTTTCCTGCTTTATCATAAGCTCTTACAATAACATCATAACTGCCATAATCTAGAACGGGTAATATATAAGGACTTTCTGATTCAATAAACAAAGATTGGCTTATTCCACTGCTAGTTGATGTTTTCTGAACACTTAAGGGAATAATTTTTATTTCAAAGTGATCTAATCCAGAAAGACTATCTGAAGATGAAAACTGAACTATTGGCTGTTGCCTTGTTGTCCTAGCGGAAGGAATAATATCAATAGGAAAACTGGCCGGAGGAGTAGTATCAACATTAACCGCAAAATGGGTAGTCCCTCCCCAACTTCCCTCTTTAAGAGATTTTATGTGAAAGTAATATGTGCCATCGCTTAAATTTTTATATGAGACCGACCGCTTGTTGCCATCTGATATATCATCTGGTAGGTCAACCGGCTCCTTATTTAAAACATAGCTATACTCACTAATGCTTTCGTCTCCCTCCCAATTTAAAATTACCGATGAATTAGGATACCAAATTGATTGTTCAGGGTGAGTCTCTGATACAACAATGGGGCCTAAAGGAGGAGGTAAAATAAACTTATAAATTCCGTTGGTGGTATTGGAAAGAGCGTCCGTGCCCTTTCCATCATTTAATAAAACTCTTGAATCGTCAGAAAACTTAAATATTGCAGACCCAACAGCCTTAACTCTAAATGTAAAAGTAGCTATTAATCCCTGACTCACATTAATGCCATTTGGTATTCCGCCCTCAAGGGTTAGCGTGCCTGTTTGATTGTTAAATTTTGGCGTAGATGTCCATATGCCAATAATTGACTTTCCTGCTGTAGGCGAAGAAAGCTGTAATTTATCTGGAGCAAAATTCATTGACAGCCTTACAGTGTTTACTGATTCTCCCTGCGTATCCAAATAAACTGAAACATCAAATGTGCTACCTACTGTAAAAGTCCCCGCTGTAGGACTCACAGAAAGATTAGCTGCTTTTACACTAAAATAAGATAGCCCGAAAAATAAAAGACTACAGAAAAATAAAAGTGAAATTTTAGCGTATTTAATTTTCTTCATTATGAAAATTATTTTTTTGCATCACTTTTTTAATAGCAAAATAAAAAATATATAAAATCAATATAAATCCTAAGATTTTAGAGAGTGTCCAAAAGCTTTTATACCAAGATGTTTTGTTTGTGGCACTTAAAGCAGAAATAACATAATTTCCCTGCCTATCAAAAGCTTTTACCAAAATTACACTCTGAAGAGACTGATCTTGCAAAAGATATGGACTTTGCGATTTTTTCCAATTGTCTCCATTAATAAGCGATGAAAGAAAATAAAAAACTGAATCTGTTTGTGGTTTTTCCAAGACTTCATACCTATCAACTCCAGATTCCTTGTCTTGGGAATTAAAAGAAGCAAACCACTTATTTGCAAACAAACTTTCACTTCTTGAAAGGTAAATATTAAAAGTTTCAGGAGGATTATTGTCGTACAAAGGCAAAAAAGTAGCTTCAACTTGCTCTTCTTGGCTTAAGGTCTCTTGAACATCAAGTTGGATTGGTGCTTTTTCAATTTCAGCTTTAGTCCCTAGTCCGTCATTTATAAATATTTTTTCGTTTTCTGTTGTTATATTGGCAACGCCTTGTTTTTTTGCTGTAAAAATTAGTGAAAATAGATAACCTTTGTCGCCATTATAGCCACCCGGTGTCACACCTGAAAAAAATACTTTCCCATCTTCTTTAACCTGCGGTTGACTAACCCATAAATTAATAACCGAACCACCATTTACAACCCCCTCAAAATCAAACGCACTGCTGTCAAAGATGATATTTGACTCTATAGCATTTACAAGCTCTTCTTTTGTGTCTATAAAAACCCCTATTTCAAATTTTTCTCCAATTTCAAACTTTTGGCTGTTATATCCAAAATAAATTTGCGAAGCAAAAACCGGCATAGCAAAAAATGAGAGAAATAAAACCAAGAAGCTAATTTTTAATTTTTTATTCATGTATTTTTAAAATAAATCATCCTGTCCAGTAATATGCCATAATTGAAAAGTCAACCAAATCTGCTTTTTTATCACTATTCAAGTCTATTTTTAAGGGAACCTCACTACTATCAAACCAATAAATCAAAATTGAAAAATCCACTAGGTTAACTAGACAATCACCATTAAAGTCAGGTAATAGCTTGCAATCTAAACCCTCTTCAATCGTCTCATCTCCAACGCTAAAGTTAACAAATCCGCTTGATATTTTTTTGCCATCAATTAAAGCTTCAGAAAAAACCTGGTACTGACCAAAGGGCAGTTGATCTGTGTTTAATTCATAGGAATAATTTCCATTTGAATCACTTGTGGTATTGAAATTAATATTTTCAGACGATGATTTTATACTTATTAAAATTGAAGAATTTAAGAATGACTGACCAAAAAAACTGATGTTTTCTCCTCTTTTTACAGAACTTTTATTGATAGATAATGTTGGTGGAATTAATACTCCTGTAATGTTTGTAGTTTCGTATGAATTTAATGTTAAGGGAAAAACAATTAGTCTGGAAGACTTTCCTAAGAAATCTCTTCCGTAAAGAGAAAATATGTAGTCAGAAGAAGAAAGCATGCCAGACTCTATCTGAAAATTTCCAGATTCATCGGCAGTTATTGTTGAAATAATTTCTGCGTTTTTTAGCAAAACAACTGTTAATAAGGGATATGATTTGCCAGAAAAAATTACTTTTGTATTTAGGTCTGTACCAATTGGTGCAGCTCCTGATGACCCACCCCCTGATTCAACTGGGGCTACGCTTATGTTGCCATAATACAGAATTCCTGATTGATATATAAAGTTTGAGCTACTGCTTTGTCCGGGAGAATTTTGCCCGCTAGCTGAATAAAATTCAAAAGATGTAGCAGTTGACCGTCCTCCTGCAATAGTAATAGCTGGATTTCTAAGTATAAAATTGGTACTTGAATAATCTACTGCATTCACCAATGGCAAAAAAAATCCAGTAAAAAACAAAATTACAACAAAACTATATTTTAATAATGTATTTCTTTTTATTTTTTTATAAAAACTATTTACCATTTACTCTGTTAATTTATTGGGATATACCATTTGTATCTCCAATGATTATTGGACCAATTTGAACAACTTTATTTAAAAATGGGTCATATAAGACTGCTTTTTTTGAATTGGCATAAATCAAAACCTTAAAACCTTCTTTAGCTCCACTAAAAAAGGGTTGATCTTTCAACTTGCCTGGATCGGTAACGGTTGCAATAGTTGGCGTTTCATTTTCTGGCAAAATAACTAACTTTGAAACTTTTTCTACAATATTCTGTGCTTTATCCTGGGAACTGCTTTGAGTATTTTTACTAAAATTATATGACTTAAAAATCAAAAATAAACCAACACATAAAATAATTATGGCTAGAATAAAAAATACAAATAAAAACTTCTTTGATTTTGAGGCTTCCTCGTTAAAATTAATTTTCATGTTTTAAATATAAATTACTTACTTAATTACTAGATTCCTCTAAAATTGGCTCATTTGCTACTTCTAAATTTACATCTCCCTCATTTGTCTCTTCAACAAATTCTTCAATTGTTTCATCTTGGACTACGTCTTGCCCTATGCTTTCATTTTCTGAATTAACTTCTGTATTTTCTTCTATTATTTCTGGTACCTCCTTGCTTGACTCTGATTGAGTGTTTTCTGAAATTTCTGACACGTTTTCATTTTCTACATCATTTATTACTGGCTGACCAGATTCTGAAAATAATTCCAAATCATCAGATTCAATTTTAATTGTATCTGATATTTCAACTTCTTGCTGTGGGGAATCCTGAGGTATTAAGGTAAAAGTTTTAGCCCCCTTTATCGCCAAGGCAATCCAACTAAATGTAATATCATTTGGTGCATCCCTGTTTAATAAAATAGAGAATCCTTTTACATTTTTACTTGTCACAATAAACTTCGTATCAGTCCCCAATATTGACTCTTCTAATGCCTGTTGTTTTTCTTGATTGTCCTGCTGATCAATAGAGATAGTAACGTTAACAACCGGCTGCTCTACATACTCTCTATCAAAAACAATATCAACCCTTCTTTGGCCCTTTGATATTTTTGCAAATCCAGCTGTGTCTGTTGTAAAGTATGGCCTTCCAAAAAAAATAACATCTGACATAAATGACAATTCTTCTCCAATTGAGCTGATTGAATCAACCTGCAAACCTCCATTTAGTATAGAAAGACCATTGATTACCAAAGAACCTTCAATATCTAAATCAGAAAAATCAAGGGAATTATTATTTTGAATATTTAAAAACTGACTTGTTAATTCCTCTAAAACCAACATCTGTTCTTGACTATCTTTTTGGAGCTTAAATATTGCATCTTGATTTCCTGATACAACAGATTCCAAAGAAAATACACTTGAGTCAATTGCATCAATACCCAAACCCATGTCATCAAACGATTCTTTTAATTCTGCAAAAGCTTCTTGTGTGGCAACCAATTCTTCAACACCTACCCACTTTGAACTAGATTCACTTATACTATCTACACTGCTTGATAAGTTTGTGATTTTGTCGGTTATAATTTCCAAGCCAGATATTGATTCTGCCTCAATTTCATTTGCTTTTAATTTCCCGGCAAAAAAAGCATTACCAAAAGTATCAAAGGTTATTATTGGATTATTTAAAGAAGAAACCTCTTCGCCTGAATTAATATTTCCAGCTCCTATAAAATTCAATACATTGTCAATCTTATTAAAAGAATTACTGCTTAAATACTTTCCAGGTAAATTACTATTTTTGATAAAAACTTTTATTAATCCCTCAGTTTCATTGTCATAAGACTCTAGTGCCTGACCAATAATGGGTGCTCCAGGGTCAGAAGCTTTCATTGCAATTCCAGGCTGAGAAGAAGAGGTTAAATAATCTCCCGGCTGAATCACCCCATTTTCAATATTAACCTTCACTGGTACTCTACCGGCAAGAGCCACATAAACAGGTATCCCCTCATCAGAAACATCAGTGTCCCCTAAAATCATACCTGGTTTTGTTGAAACAATTCCAATAACATTTGTGTCATTAGCTACTTGAGATCTTCTCACTGCACCGGCCCTAGAAGGATCAATAGACAATACTGTTCCAGCTGATGGATATGGATTTTCATCTGTATAATATACTTCAGCTAAGTCTGCACCCGTGGTTGCCTTTGCCAGTTCAACTAATGACATCTGAGGTAGTAAAGTGGCGGTGGTCGGCGTACTGATGTCCCCACCCTCGGTATGCCGCACATACATTTCAACATAATCACCGGCAGTCAAATCCAACACCGTTGTGAAGTTCGGTATGATGTTGCTGTTCGCTAGGGATGAGTAACCTTGGCCCCCAATTTCTGTCTCGGAGTTATTGACATAAACCCGAATGTTGGCAAATTCGGTGTCATCAATAACGTTGCCGGTAGACCAACTCGATGTAATCAGATATTTCCCGGAGTGCGCAATATCAAACCGATCATTAGTAGTTATATCGGCAATACCACCCACGTCAAAATTTTCCGTATCAAAGGCAATTTTAACGTTACTGCCGCTCGCAATAGTCTGCGCGGCTGCACGACTCATCTTCGCCATGTGAGCCTGGTCGGAAGATAGCTCCTGCCAGCCGGTATTCGTATTATCGCCCGTTCCCTTTACCCACACATCGCCGCCAGCATGGTCAAAGTACATTGAACCAAGCTGCGCCGTTACCGCGCTTTCCGGAGTACCCGAACCCACATAAATACCAACGCTATCGCCGTTCGTTGAATCCGACAACCGCACCGCCTCCGTATTTTCCGCTTGCTCCACATCAACTAAGGCATCCGGAGTTGATGTGTTAATGCCCAGCCGAGCATTCAATATATTTACTTCATCAACGGTCTGGTCGTCAAACTCAATTCGGCCTGTTGAAGAAGATAATCCCATAAATGAATTGTCAGCTATAATAAAGTCTCCGGTGACTGTAATATCGCCACTAGTCGCCTCGCCAATATCTAAGGCTGCACCATTGGCACCAATAATATCTCCTCCGGTAACTGTTAAATCAGTTGCTAAAGTCAAGCCTCCCCCAGAAGTAAAGTCGGTGCCTGCAGCTCCGATATTAACCAAGAGATTATTGCCCATATCCAAATCTCCTCCAGACAAAGTCAGTAGATTGGAGCTATGAGTCAAAGTAATGTCTCCTGCATTAAAATTAATAATTCCTCCACTTGCCAAAAATAAATCACTCCACATATTAGAAGCATCACCAAGACCTAAGCCATCAGAAGTAGATGGGAATAAATGAGTCCCATCAAGTGAAAGTTCATCAGCTAATGTACCTCCTGTGGCTACTGAAAAATCTAGACGGCCATCTTCAGTACCAGCTGTAACATCTAAAGAAACCCAGCTTAGTCTTCCATACTCAAATAAGGCAGGTGTATCATTTTTTGTAGAGAATGAGATATATGCCTCATCATTATCAGCTTGTAAATTATCTACCCTAGAGCCTTGAAAATTAGCTACTTGGACGCTAGCGCTATCTTGAGTATTGCGAACACGCAATGTACCGGCAGTAGCATGAGCAATAAGCACTGGCGAGGTTATAGTAAGATCATTAGTACCCGTAGCACCGTTATTAGAGAGAGTTAAAGAGCTGTTATTGGCTGCATTTTTAAGAACAAGTGCATTGCCTGATTCAAGTGTTAAATAACTTGCAGCT
>VGLO01000023.1 GCA_016866675.1 Candidatus Staskawiczbacteria bacterium
CAGAGATAATAGAAGTAAAATCTGGAATTAAAATTGATCCTCTAGAATTGCCGGAATTTATAGATCGAATAATCTTAGAAAAAATAGCATCAACTGAATTATAGGCATAATTTTTATCAGTAGGTATTTTTCATTAAATGCGATGGTGATTTTATTAATCCTTTACATGTGATAAAAAATGGAGTATAAAAAGCATAATTAACTACATTAAAATGGCTGATTTTTATAAAAACAAAAAAGTCTTAGTGGCTGGCGGAGCCGGTTTTATTGGCTCAAATTTAATCTTAAAACTACTTGAAGCAGGGGCTATTGTTAGGGCTTCAGATATTAGGGAATTGCAGATTAAGGATAAAAATATTGAATATATAAAAGCGGATTTCGCAAAAAAAGAAGATTGTCAAAAAGCAGTTGATGGTATGGATTATGTGTTTATGGCAGCTGCTAATACATCGGGAGCCGCTGTAATGGAAAAAACTCCATTGGTTCATGTGACCCCAAATATAATTATGAATAGTCAGATGCTTGAGGCAAGTTATGGTGCAGGAGTCAAAAAGTTTTTATTTATTTCAAGCAATACTGTTTACCCTGATTTAGATAGACCTGTTAATGAGTCAGATATGAAGTACGGAGATGTATTCTACAAATACTATTTTGTGGCTTGGATGAAACAGTTTTCTGAGGTGCTTTGTCAAATGTACACAAAAGTAAAAAATCCAATGAAGACAGTGGTGGTAAGACCTGCTAATAGTTATGGTCCATATTCTGACTTTGAATGGGAAACTTCTCATGTTATACCTGCATTGCTAAGGAAGGTTGTTGAAAAACACAATCCAATTGAGGTGTGGGGAGATGGAGAAGATATTAAGGATTTTATTTTTGTTGAAGACTTAGTTGATGGAATGATGTTAGCTATGGAAAAAATTGAAGATTTTGATCCGGTCAACTTAGCAACTGGAAAGCCTTGCACGGTCAAAGAAATATTGGGTCATCTTTTGAAATTAGAAAACTATCAAGATGCTAAAATTAATTTTGATGCTTCAAAACCAACTATGATTAAGAAAAGGTTAATTGACCCAGTCAAAGCAAAAGAATTATTAGGTTTTGAGGCTTCAACTCCATTAGAAGTTGGACTTAAAAAAACAATTGATTGGTATAAATCAACCGTTAAAACTGTATAAATAACTTATGGTAATTAGCAAAACACCATTTAGAATTTCTTTTTTTGGGGGTGGCACTGATTACCCCGTTTGGTACGAGAAGTACGGTGGGTCTGTTTTAAGTACAACTATAGATAAGTATTGTTATATTTCTACTAGACGATTACCTCCATTTTTTGATTATAAGTACAGGATACGATATACCACTAGAGAAGAGGTTAATGATATTTCTCAAATACAACACCCTTCTGTTAGGGAGAGTTTAAACTATTTGAGCGTCAACAATCCAATAGAAATGGTTCACACGAGTGATTTACCTGCTAGAACAGGCATTGGTTCGTCTTCTGCCTTTACGGTTGGATTTTTAAACAGCCTATATGCCTTACAGGGAAAAATGATTCCAAAGAAACAATTAGCTTTAGATGCAATACATGTTGAGCAGAATTTAATAAAAGAAAATGTAGGGTCTCAAGATCACACAGCCTCAGCTTTTGGTGGTTTAAACAGAATTGATTTTGGGGGAGCTGAAAAAATCAGTGTAAAACCTATTATAATGAATCCAAGTCGTTTGGAATCTTTGCAGGATCACATGATGTTGTTTTTTACCGGATTTTCAAGAAGTGCGTCTGAAATAGCAGGAGAGCAAATTAAAAAAACGCCAGATAAGTATAATGAGCTAATGCAAATGAAGTCTATGGTAGACAAGGCAATAGAGGTGCTTGTTGATGATAATATCCAAATAGAAGAGTTTGGTAAACTTTTGGACCAGTCTTGGAAATTAAAAAGAGGACTTACGCATTTAATCTCAAATAACCAAATTGATGAAATATATGAAAGGGGAATAAAGGCAGGCGCCATAGGCGGAAAGTTATGTGGAGCGGGGGCAGGAGGGTTTATTTTATTTTTTGTAAAACCTGAGAATCAAGAAAAAGTAAAGCAAGCGCTAAAAGATTTATTGCATGTACCATTTAGATTTGAAAGCCAAGGAAGCCAGATAATTTTTAATAATCCACAAGCTTTATAGCTTAGTAGCTTCATTATGAATAAAGACTTGTTAATAAAAAAGGCTATTGAGCAAAATATAGAAACAAAAAATAAGATTTTAGAAAACAATGAAATTTTGTCATTGATTAAAAATATTTCAGATGAAATAACAAAATCTTTCAAGTCCGATAAAAAATTGCTTGTCTGTGGTAATGGAGGGTCTGCCGCTGATGCCCAGCATATTTCAGCTGAGTTTTCTGGAAGATATTTCTTGGACAGAAAACCATTGCCAGCCGAAGCTCTTCATGTAAATACATCTTTTTTAACTGCAGTGGCTAACGACTATTCTTATGACGAAGTTTATTCAAGAATGGTTGAGGCTTCTGGTAAAGAAGGAGATGTGTTGATTGGAATATCAACCTCAGGGAACTCTAAGAATGTTATAAAAGCTATAGAAATGGCAAATGAAAAAAGAATGATTACGGTTGGTTTTAGTGGGTCTAGTGGCGGTAAGATGAGAGATATTTGTAAGTATATGATAAGGATTCCTTCAGAAGATACACCTCGTATTCAAGAATCTCACATTTTAATTGGCCATATTATTGCTGAAATTGTCGAAAAGGAAATTTTTGATAAACAATAAAAATATATGAAAGCAGTAATTGCTGCCGGTGGGAAAGGAACTCGTTTGGCTTTAGTTTCAAAAAACATTCCAAAGGCATTAGTAAAAATAGGAAATAAACCCGTAATTGAGCATCAAATATTACTCTTAAAGAAATACGGAATAAAGGAGGTCTGGATTCTCTTGGGTTATCTTGGATTTAAAATTAAAGATTATCTTGGAGATGGAAGAAAGTTTGATGTAAAAATACACTATTCAGAAAATGAAAATCCCCTAGGAAGAACAGGTGATTTAAAAAAAATAGCATCTTTATTAAAGGATGATTTTTTATTTTTATCAGGAGATATAATGATGGATTTTGATATTAAAAGATTTATTCGTTTTCATCAACAAAAAAAAGATAGTATTGTTGCAATGGTAGTTCACCCATCAGATCATCCTTTTGATAGTGATTTGGTAAAAATAGATGAGAATAATAAAGTAGTTTCTTTGTTATTAAAACCGCATCAGGAAAGTTTATTTTTTCAGAATTTGGGAATTGCTTCTGTATTTATTTTTTCTCCTAAAGTTTTAAAATATATTCCACAAAATTTAAAAACAGATTTTGAAAAAGATATTTTGCCTAAAATTTTAAAAGCAAAAAAAGCCGTTTATGCCTATAAAACTCCAGAGTATATAAAAGATATGGGGACTCCAGAAAGGCTAATAAAAGTTAATAAGGACTATAATTTAGGGAAGATTAAAAGGTTAAATTTCCAAAATAAGAGGAGGGCTATTTTTCTTGATAGAGATGGAACTATTAATAAGTACGATGGGGAGATATCAAAGGAGAGTGATATGAATTTATATGGCTTTGCAGCAACATCAGTAAATAAAATAAATAACTCTGATTATCTTGCTATTGTTATTACGAACCAACCAGGCATTGCTAAGGGATTTATAACAAAAAAAGAGCTTGATAATATTCATCATAAATTAGAATCAGATCTTGGTAAAAATGGGGCAAAAGTTGATGAAATTTATTATTGTCCTCATCATCCAGAGAAGGGTTTTGATGGAGAAGTTAAAAATCTTAAAATAAAATGTAATTGCAGAAAACCCGCTATAGGATTAATAAAGAAAGCTGTTAAAGATTTTAATATAGATATAAAAAAAAGTTTTTTTATTGGAGACTCAACTGCAGATGCTAGGGCAGCTGAGAAAGCTGGGTTAAAATTTATTGGAGTCAAAACTGGCAGAGGTGTTAAAGATGATATACATAAAATAGCCAAGAAGTTTATAATTAAGGAGAATTTACTTGAAGCTGTAAATTATATTATAAAATGAAACTTCTAATTATTTACCATGCAGGATTAGCTGAAGATTCAAAACATATATTTGAAGAATACGCTAGGCAAGGCATTGATGTGACGGTGATTGTACCAAAAAAAAATGGATCACTTGTCTACCATAAAAGTCACGATAAAAAGTCATTTGTCTATGTGCCATTAAAATTTAGGGCAGGATTTAGTTTTTTGGGACTTCTTTTTGCAATTAAACGAATAAATCCAGATGTAATTCATGTTGTAGATGAATACACTAGCTTATCTCTCCTGCAAGCCATTATTTGTAGAAATATTTTATATGGAAAGAAGGTTCCTGTCTTTTCTCTTTCATTTCAAAATTTGCCCCTCATTAATCCGCCACTAGTTTTTAGTTCTCCATTATCTTTTTTGAGAAGAATTTTTCATAAATTACTAATTCCTTTTATGATTTACTATCACAAGAAAAACTTGGCAGGTGTCGTTTGTGGAAATAAAGATGCAATAAATATAATTCGTGGATTTGGCGCAAATATACCAACAAAACTTATTTATTGGGGTGTAAATTTAAAAACATTTACTCCTAAAGACAGGAATGATTGTAGGGAAAAGTTGAACTTACCAAAAAATGTAAAAATTATTGGTTATTTTGGTAAAATATATAAAGAAAAGGGACTTGAAAAATTGGTTAGGGCAATAGAAAGGCTAGCTAACTGGCATTTGATATTAGTGGGAAACGGAGATTATAAGGGCGAGTTAGAAAACCTTGTATCTTCCTTAAATATAAAGACAAGAACATATTTTTATGATTTTGTAAAGTTAAGTGAGTTGGGCGATTATTATAACGCTTTAGATGCCTATGTATTACCAACATATACTACTAAAGATGTAAAAGAGCAGTATGGTAGGGTTTTAGTAGAGGCTATGTCGTGCAGGATTCCTATTATAGGTTCTACTTGTGGGGCAATTGAGGAGGTTTTGGAAGGATATCCAGCTCATGTAATTTTTAATGAATATGAACTATCAGATTTAATAGATAAAATAAAAATAGCAGAAGAATTAAGTGTCCCTGAAAGTTTTAATGGAAAAGATTTTTTGAGGAAGTTTAGCGTCGAACACTTTGTTTCAGAAAATATAAAGTTTTATAAAAATGAAAATTAATTGTCCAATATGCAACCGTGAATCATCTTTCTTTGTAAAAAAGAAGGATAGGTTTAATCAAAGCTATAACTATTTTAAATGTATGAGTTGTAGATTTTTGTTTGATGAAGACATAGTAAAAAATAAAAAAGTTTTAGAAGAAAAAACTAGCAAAGTTTATGACAAAGAATATTTTAAAAATATTGATAGTGGCTGGAAACAAAGAGGAGATAAAATGTTAAGCGTAATTAATATTTTTATAAAAATATTAAGTATTTTAAAATCTAATAAAAATATAGAAGTATTAGATTACGGAGCGGGAAATGGGTATGTGACTTCAAAAATAAAAAGCGCCAATGTTTTTTACTATGACAAATACGAACAACCAATCTATAATGGACACTACAAAGCTTTAGATAGGCCAGAAAAAGTAGATATTGTATGTGCAGTAGAGCTAGTTGAGCATCTATCAGATATTAATGAGTTAACTGAAATTTCTAAATTATCTGGCAAAGCATTGATATTAACCACAGAAGTTTCAAATGGAATTTCAGATAATGAATTGCTTGATTGGGTTTATGTAAACCCTGATGCGGGCCACACATGTATATATTCTTTTGAGTCACTATTTTTATTTGCTAAGAAAAATAATTTATTTTATTTCTTCTTTCCCTATAAGTTTAGTCATATATTCATAAAGAGTAAATTATTAAGTAGGCTAAACTTTGTTTCTGTAGAATACTTTGTCTATAAGTTAATTAAAAAATTTAAAAGTATAATATGAAGATATTTTTTGACAGCAAGATTTCATCAATTCAAAATTATGGAGGAATAAGCCGTATGGTTTTTGAAATGCTAAAGTCTCTTAATAATAAGAAGGATATTGATAAGATTTTTTATAGAGGGATTTACGTTGATAAATACGATTACAAAAAGGAGTGGTTTTTAAAATACTATGACTTTAAAGCGCCATTATTTTTAAATAATAGATTGGTAAATATTTTAGATAGTGTTGGCAATAAGTTTGCATATTGGTTAAATAATAAACCAGATTTGATATATCATTCTTTTTATCATAGGATTCCTAAAAACCACAAAGGGCCACTAGTAGTTCATGCTTATGATATGATTCAAGAGCTTTTTTACAATATGCCGAAAGCCTCAGTATTTAAAAAAAAGTCTTTTGAAAAAGCAGACTTAATTATTGCCATTTCACAATCAACTAAAAACGATATATGCAAAATGTATCCAATTAATCCAGACAAAGTAGTAGTTGCTCATTTGGGTGTAAATGATATTTTTTTTAATGAAAATCAATTTTCAGAAAAACCTAAAAGACCTTATATGCTTTATGTTGGTTCAAGGCTGTATGGTTATAAAAATTTTAACTTGTTGCTAGATATGTTTATTAATAAAAAATACTTCTTGGACTTTGATCTTATTTTATTTGGAGGTGAAAAAGAAATTAAAGAGGAACAAAAAAATAAAATAGCAGGAGTTAATTCAGGAAAATGGCTTAAGCAGGAATTTGGTGATGATGGGAAATTAAGCAATCTATATAAAAGTGCCACAGTTTTCATTTATCCTTCTCTCTACGAAGGCTTCGGAATTCCTCCCCTTGAGGCAATGGCTTCTGGTTGTCCTGTTATAGCCTCCAATAGCTCTTCTCTCCCTGAAGTAGTAGGTGAGGCAGGATTATTGTTTGATCCAAAAAACCCCGAAGATCTTGCTATAAAAATTGATAGAGTCATAAATGATAAATCTTTTTCGTCCGCCTTAGTTTTAAAGGGTAAGGAAAGAGCAAAGCAATTCACATGGGATAAGATGGTAGATATAATTTATAAAGAGTACATAAAGTTGCAATAAAAAAAGACTGTTTTGTGATAGTCTTTTAGTTTTTTTTGAGATCTATTATTCAAATGGATAAGGGAAGAGATCTGTTTCAATCAGCTGGTTTTTTATTCCACTTATGAATAGTCTTATCATATTAAACCATGGCTTAGCCAATTCTTTTGCTTTTGGCACCCTGAGCCACGTTTCCCATTCTAGCCAGAATTTCATGGCATTAAGAGGGTTTAGAGGGTTTTGATATGAGGCTTTTGGATCTTGATTTTCTATATATCTCGGATTATAAGCAGGACACTTTGAAAGTGCTTGCCCTACTCTTATATAACTGTTTGGACCAATAATAGCCAGCCGATCAGCGTCTTTTAGTATTATGGTCACTGGATTGTCATCTGGATCATTGGGTTTTGAATGATTAATAACAGCCTCAAGAACAGTTTTCTTCTGTCCGTCAGTTAGTCCTGTCAGATAATTAAGGTAATAACTAACTCTAGTTTCTACATTATTTTCTCCAAAAAGTCTATCAGTATTGTGGCATATACCAGCGACAAAAGCTAATTCCCCAAAGTATGGATTTTCTGAAATAATACTGCAGTATTGGGCAACCATTATGGCATGCAAGAAATCATGTACATCATTGGGTTTTTTAAATTTTATGTGGTCTTCTTTTACACACTCAGTAAGCTCAGAAAAATGTTTCCAAAGCCTTTTGGTTTTCATATATTATTCCTCTCATTGGTATGAAGTATGGGTCAATGAACTGGCCCAACTTTATCATAAAAACTATATTTGGTCAATCATAGCTAATCTTTAAAAAAACGGTAATATGTGGTAGATTTTAACATATATTATGAATATACTAATTACTGGAATAAATGGATTTATAGGTAGGCATTTGGCAGAGTATTGTTTAAAGAAGCCAAATGTTAAAGTTTATGGAACTATCTTTCCAAAAAATTTTAAAAAAGAAAAAAACGACTTAAAATATCTTGGTGCAAGAACTACTCTTTTTGAATGCGATTTAACCGACAAAAATAAAATAAATAAAGTTATTTTGAAAGTGAGGCCAGATAAAATATTCCATTTAGCTGGTCAGAGTAGAGTCTCTTTGTCTTGGAAGTATCCAAAAGATACCTTAATAAATAATATAACTTCTGATTTAAACTTGTTTGAGTCAGTTAGAGACCTTAAAAATAAGCCAGTAGTTGTAATTGCAGGAAGCTCTGAAGAATATGGTCTTTCATTTGAAAATGAATTGCCACTAAGAGAAGATAACCCCCTAAGGCCACTCTCTCCCTATGCTGTTTCAAAAGTTACCCAAGAAAAATTGGCGTTTCAATATTATATGAGTTATGGATTAAAGATAGTTATGATTAGGTTTTTTAACACTGAAGGACCAAGGAGATCGCCGGAATTTGTCATGTCTTCTTTTGCAAAACAAATTGCGCTTATAGAAAAGGGAAAACAAAAACCAATTATAAAGGTAGGAAATTTGAGTGCACAAAGAGACTTTACGGATGTGCGCGATGTAGTGAGAGCTTATTGGTTATCATCAGTAAAGTGTAAATTTGGTGAGCCCTATAATGTTTGCTCTGGAAAAAAAAGATCAATAAAATCAATTCTTGATTTACTTATTAGTAAGAGTAAGATAAAAAATATTATAATAAATGAAGACTTAAGTATAATAAGACCATCGGATATTCCGGTGACCGTGGGAAGTAATGAAAAATTTAAGAAGCAAACTGGGTGGGAACCCAAAATTCCATTTGAAAAAACTATGGAAGATTTATTAAAATATTGGAGAGAAATTGTATGAGTATAATAAGTATTATAAAGAAAAAAATAAGAGGCATTGGAAGAAGAACTGGATTGATGGATGATTTTGATTGGTCCTCATATAATGAAAAAGAGTACGCAAGTCAGGTGCACGAATTAGAAAAGCAATATACATTTGTTTTATCAGACGGAAAATATTTTATAGAAAATGGAAAGATAAAACTAGATAGTGGTCTTTTGAGTCTTAATGAGCATCATGAGGCTTTATATGAGTCAATAATAAAACTAAATCCTGAATCTGTATTAGAAGTAGGTTTTGGCGGTGGAGATCATCTGTATAATATTAAAAAATTAATCCCTCAAGTAGCTATAAATGGAGTAGATCTTTTACCAACACAACTAGAATTTTTAAGAAAAAGACATCCAGAGCTCGAGGGTAAGGCAAATTTATTAATTAGGGATATTACATTATTGCCGGTTAAGGAAGTAAATGTTGATTTAGTTTATACACAAGCTGTCATAATGCACATTCAGAGGCATAATTCTTATTTATCTGCTTTAAAAAATATTTTTTATTCCGCTAAAAAATATGTAGTTCTGCAAGAAAATTGGACAAGGCATAATTTTCTTGATGATATTAAAAAAATTTCAAGTAGCAGTAATTTTCCTTGGAAAGAATTATATTTTTATATGAATGATACGGGAAAACAAGTAGCTCTTATTTTGTCTAATACAAAATTGAGTGACTTTAAAGAAGTAAAAAGTAATGAAGAATTATTAAAATACTATAAAAGATGAAAAAAGCTTTAATTACAGGGATAACCGGTCAAGACGGATCTTATTTGGCAGAGTATTTGCTTCATAAGGGATATGAGGTTCATGGCATTATAAGAAGAGCTAGTACTTTTAACACTTCAAGGATAGATCACCTTTATCAGGACCCTCATTTAAATGGAGTTAGGCTTTTTTTGCATTATGGAGATTTGACCGATACGGGAAACATTGAAAGATTGATTAAAGAAATAAAACCAGATGAGGTTTATCATTTAGCGGCTCAATCCCATGTTAAGGTCAGTTTTGATATGCCAGAATATACTGCAAATACAGATGCTATAGGAACATTAAGAATTCTAGAAGCAATTAGAAACACAGATAAAGAAATAAAATTTTATAACGCTGCAACCTCAGAGATGTTTGGGTCTACTCCTCCTCCACAAAGCGAGAAGTCTGAGTTTCATCCAAGATCTCCCTATGCAGTAGCAAAAGTTTTTTCGTTTAACATTACAAGATTATACAGAGAGGCTTATAATATGTTTGCTTGCAATGGGATTTTATTTAATCATGAAAGTCCAAGAAGGGGAGAAACTTTTGTGACTCGAAAAATTACTAGGGCAATTGCAAGAATAAAGGCAGGATTGGATAAAAAGGTATATTTAGGAAATATTGATGCAAAAAGAGATTGGGGATTTTCCCCAGAGTATGTGGAAGCTATGCATTTAATGCTGCAACAAGAAAAACCTAAAGACTATGTGATAGGAACTGGACAATCAATTTCAGTTAGGGATTTCTTAAAAGAAACATTTGAATATGCTGGCTTGGGTGATTTTAATCAATATGTTGAAATTGATAATAGGTATTTAAGACCAGCAGAAGTAGAATCTTTGATTGCTGATACCACAAAAGCAAAGGAAGAATTAAAATGGGTTCCTAAAATTAAGTTTGAAGATTTATGTAGAATAATGGTGGATTATGATTTTAAAATTTTAAATATTGAATCTCCAAGACAGGGAGAAAAAGTTATTAAAGAAAAATTTACTAATAGATGGTGGCTGGTTGATTAGTATGGAATTAAAAAATAAAAAAATATTAATAACAGGAGCTGCTGGATTTTTGGGAAGACATTTAGTAAAAAAACTTGTTGAAGAGCAAGGTGTTTTAGAGAGCAATTTATATTTGCCTAAATTTGAAGAATTAGATCTTAGGAAATGGGAAGATTGTCAAAAGGCCGTAAAAGGTCAGGATGTAGTAATTCATTTGGCCGCAAAGGTTGGTGGAATTGGATTTAATAAAGAAGTCCCAGGTGAGCTTTTTTATGACAATATAATTATGGGTACTCAATTAATGGAGGCCTCAAGACAAGAAGGAATTGCTAAGTTTGTTGCAATAGGAACGGTTTGCGCTTATCCAAAAGAAACGCCGGTGCCATTTAAGGAGGATGATTTATGGTTAGGATATCCAGAGGAAACTAATGCTCCGTATGGATTGGCAAAGAAAATGTTGTTAGTCCAATCTCAGGCATATAGACAGCAATATGGATTTAATTCAATATTTTTATTGCCTCTTAATCTTTATGGGCCAGGAGACAATTTTGATTTAAAATCATCACATGTTATTTCAGCTTTAATTAGAAAGGTTTATGAGGCAAAGCGTGATGGTAGGAATTATATTGATGCATGGGGTACAGGAAGAGCTACAAGAGGATTTTTATATG
>VGLO01000024.1 GCA_016866675.1 Candidatus Staskawiczbacteria bacterium
GCCGCTAGCGCAGGAGTGGTTTATAATTTACGCTCAAGTTGGCCAGCTGGAAACTACTATGTTTCCATATATTCTCCAACAGGCTTAAGTAATGCAGGATATGCGCCATATGTTTGGTGGAATAATACAAATTTACCTGCTAATATTACACCTAATTCAAAAAGAGTTCATGGTGGAAGTACTGACTTTATTTTAGGAGGATCAGCGTTATTTTCAAATAGCCCTAACTCTCAAGAAGCATCATTAGGAGGTAAAAGAGTATATAACGCAACCCACTCATTTGGAGGATCTCTTATTGATGTACCTCCAGGGACTGGAGCTGTTCAGACTCAAGTTGCTAATGGTTCAAGATACATGACTAGTCAAGTTAATTTCCCAGCAGGAGGTTGGGGAACCTTTATTGTTAAGGCAATTAAATATCCTACTAACAGATCTGGAGACTTCAGGGCTAACGTTGGATCTATTCACTTTAGAGTATGTCCTGTTAATGTTTCACAACCAGCTTACCAATGTTCTGATGGTCTAGACAACGATGGTGATGGAGCTACAGACTACCCAAATGATTTTAGCTGTTCTTCACCAACAGACAATGATGAAACAAACCCAAAGTCACAATGTCAGGATGGTCAAGATAATGACAACGATAATCTAACTGATTACCCGCAAGACCCAGGATGTTCTAGCCCACAAGATAACAATGAGTTTAATCAGAGTCAGCAAAATCTTTCTGTTTCATGTTATGCTTCACCAAGCAACCCAAATGTAAACCAACAGGTTGTATTTAACTCTAGCGTAAGCGGGGGAAACGGAAACTACTCATACTCATGGACAGGAGCTTGTAATGGATATTCACAAAGCTGTTTTAACTCATTCTCAGGTAATGGAACTCAAAATATTTTCTTGCAGGTGACTTCTGGAAACCAAACAGGAAATGCTACTTGTTCTGTGAATGTCAGCGGAAATCAGAATATTTCTTGCAATAGCAATACTGATTGTGGATCTAGCACATACATTGGATCAAACTTCTGTCAATCAAACTCAGTTTACAGAAACTTTACTACATACACATGTAATAACCCGGGTACATCACAGTCATTCTGTTCACCTAGTACAAATGCCCAATTACAGCAAACATGTCTTGCAGGGCAAACTTGTTCTAATGGATCATGTTCAAATACAGGATCTTCATACACAAATGTGACAGTAATGGAAACTGTCAGAAATTTGTCTTCTGGAAACCTTAACTGGTCTTCAACTGTTAACACAAATCCTTCTGATGTTGTTGAATTTAGGTTAGAAGTAAGGTCAAACTCAAGCCAAACATTAAACAATGCAATATTAAGAAATGTTCTTCCAAATAACCTTTACTATTCAGACAGCCTAACTTTGGATGGAATTTCAAATTCAGGAAATATTATTTCTGGAATAAACATTGGTTCAATCTCTCCATATCAAACAAGAGTGATTACTTATAGGGCTCAAGTTGGACCAAATCAAAACTTCCCATTCGGAACGACTACTCTAGGAAACAACCAAGTCTTGTTAATAAGCACTGATTCAGAGTTTGTACAACCGGGAGTCACATATGCAACTGTCTATGTTTCAAAAACAGGGGTTGGGGGAGCTACAGATGTGCCAACTGGATTGACAAATAATTTATTATTTGATTCATTCTTATTGCCTTTAATTCTAGCTTTGATTGGATTATGGGCTTTAAGGGCAAGAATATTTCCATTTCAGAGAGATTACTTTACTCAAAAGGAATTAGATAAAAAAATTCAAGCAATTCAAAGGAAAGAGGCCTAAAATAAAAAACGTCCGCCAAATAGCGGACGTTTTTTTGTACTATTTTCTTCCCTCAAAGGCAGACTCTAAGGTTTCGTCATCTGCGTACTCTAATTCTCCTCCAGATGGCAAGCCCATTGCAAGATGTGATATTTTTATGTTTTGCGACTTAGTAATCTCTCCGATAGATTTTTCTATTAAAACTGATGTAGATTTGCCCTCTGAAGTTGGGTTTAAGGCCAAGATAATTTCTTTAAAATTTGCGTTTTCTAACTTAAAGCTTAAAGGGTTTTTTAATCTTTCAACCAAATCATCAACCCTTAGGTTTTCTAAATTATTTTTCCTTAAATTTAAAGCTCCTCCTAAAATAAAATATATGCCATTGTATTTTTTTGTTTTCTCAATAGAGCTTAGATCAGCTTCTTTTTCCACTACGCACAAGATACTCTTATTTCTTGAATTATTTTGGCAAATTTGACACAAGCCTGAATGTCCCTCAAATGGATTAAAACAAAAAGTACAAAACTTAATATTTTTCTTCGCCTCTAAGATAGCCTTAACGAGATTATTTATATCATTTTGGTTTAGAGAAAGTATATAAAAAGCAAATCTACTTGCGGTGCGGCCCCCAATAGTGGGGAAGCGAGAGAATAGTTCTTTTAATTTTTCTATAGAATTTGACATTTCTGTCAGTTTAACAAAATAGTATCTCAAATCACAATATTGACAGGGTATAATTATTAATGTATTCTATGTGGCAGTGGATGATCTTTGACAATTCTGGAGGATGGAAATGAAAAATAAACAGTCCTTATATAAGAAGATGCTTGCAATTCGCGAGTTAAAGCAGGAGTATTTGGTTGGCTCACAAGACGCATTCAGTTATTTAAAGGCAATGTCTGAATATGAAAAAATTTGCGATAATCTCTCTAAAAATAACAATATTTCATATAAATTGACACCGACTGATATTGCATATTTAAATGAGGGGGTTAATGTCTGCGCATCATATTGGCTAGACTCTATAGTATTAGAAAATCTCACTCCTGATTGCTTTAGTGAGGATTGGATGTATTTTCATAGTTTAGTTCAAGATGGTGGTGAATCTTATTGTCAAAATAATTGGATAATTGATTTGACAAAGGTTCTTAGCTGTATTCTTCCATTATCCAAGGAGCGTCCAGAGGGGTAAATGCTGTTTCACTTATTTTTTCAAAATGTGATGTGGTTGGACTGCTTCATTCTGAAGGAAAAGAATCAGAGATTTTCAGGTTTTGAAATATCAAAACTATCAATATTTAGGCCAAAAAAAGGTAGTTTTTGGCAATCAATGTCCCTTTTTTTGGAGCATGATTTAGAAGACGATAAAGATGGTGCATTTTCTGAAGCTTTCGAGTCAAATAATGCAGAAAAATGCCTTGAGATATACAAACAAGAAAACTCTGAAAAATTGTTTGACAATTTTCAGCTTTGTATTATGAGAATAGTTTCTGGAGAAAATTCTTATTTGGCTCCTTGTGATGAGATGATGACTTATTTAATAAGTCCTAATAAGTTAATACAAAGAGCTGAGAGAGAACTGACTCTTGGACGCCTTGAGATTGAGAGAAAATTTGCCATTGGTATTGTATATCAATGGCTTCCAAGTCTGGAGTACTCAAATTCTTTGGATTTAATTAAGGGTGTTATTGAAACAGAGAAACTAAAGCTTAATTTTAAAAAAAATCAGCTCAATCAATTAAGAGATATGAATGCCCCAAGCATTATTATTAGAAGTGAGGAAAAAATGCTCTCTGTTGCAAGGTATTCTTATTTGTGTGTTTTTCAAAACAGACGATGGTTGGAGAGGTATTTTTCCAACTGATCAAAAGTAAAACGGTTTTCACCTGAATGCCGTTTTTTTATTATATTTCTACTTCTGATAATTCAGAGGCATAACTTCCTTCTTCAAGATTTCTAAAACTTGCCCTTTGCTCGTCAAAGTATACTTTAATTGCACCCGTTGGTCCGTTGCGGTGCTTGGCGACAATTATTTCTGCAATATTTTTTTCTAGTGAGTTTTCGTTGTACTTATCCTCTCTGTAAATAAACATTACAACGTCTGCATCCTGCTCAATGGCACCTGACTCTCTCAAGTCAGAAAGCATTGGTCTATGAGGAGTTCTCTGTTCAACGGCTCTTGATAGTTGGGACAAGACTAAAATTGGAATATTTAGCTCTTTTGCCAAACCCTTTAAAGCCCTTGAGTTTTCTGTCACTTGCTGTAGGGGAGAGGCGTATTTGTTAGTGGTGTCCATTAGCTGTAAGTAATCAATAATTAGTAGTCCTAACCCCCTGTCTGATTGAAGGCGTCTAGCCATTGCCCTCATTTGCAAAATATTAGTTGTCCCCATGTCGTCAATATAAATTGGTGCTTCAGATAAGGTGCCCATGGCATTTTGTATTCTTACAAAATCACTGTCTCCATCTTTATTTTGAAGTTTTCCGGTTCTTAGTTTCCACAAATCAATGTTGGCATAACTTGATAGAAGTCTATCTACGATTTGGTCTTTTGACATTTCCAAGCTAAAAATTCCAACCGGGAGGTTTTGTAAGACCGCCACATTTCTTGCAAAGTCTAAAGCCAAAGAAGACTTTCCCATTGATGGTCGTGCAGCTAAAATTACTAAATCAGATCTTTGAAGGCCAGCTAATAAGTTATCTAACTTTGTAAAACCTGTTGGAACACCCCTTAAGTCTCCTTGATTTTTTGATAACTGGTCTATTCTCTCAAAGGTTTCACCAAGCATGTCTTTTATGGGAATAAAAGATTGACGAGAAGATTGTTGCCCTATTGAAAAAACTCTCTTTTCTGCCCTATCAAGTAAAACATCTACGTCATTTGCTTCATTAAAAGCATCAAGACCAATTTCATGCGAGGCCTCAATTAAATCTCTCAAAACCTTTTTTTCTCGTACAATTTTTGCATAGTTTGCTACATGGGTTGCGGTTGGAACTATATTAATAAGAGAAGTAAGGTAGGCAGACCCACCTATTTGCTCTAGCTTTCCACGTTCCTTAAGTTTTGTTGAAATAGAAATAATATCAATTGGCTCCATTCTTGAAAACAAATCTACCATTGCTTGGTAAATCTCTTTGTGATTGTCTTTATAAAAATCTTGAGCGCTTATTGAGTCAGCCACCTTGATTATGGCGTTTTTGTCTAACATTAAACAACCAAGCAAACTTTGCTCAGCTTCAATATTTTGAGGAGGCTTTTTGTCGGGCATCTGATTTGCCATATAAGATTTTTATATCAAAAGCATAGTGTAGTAGCAAGTATTGACTTGCTACTTGTTTTGTCTTATAGTTTATTAATACAGTTCCTTGTCCCTATCAGGAGTCTAGAATGAAAAGTTGGTTCTACTGGCTGACTGATATTGCCTTCGGGGGCCCTCCAAGGGTTTCTCAGTTTGCCTTATTTATTGAGGCAGAAAATCGTGAGGTAGCCATTAGACTTCTTCAAGAAAAAGAGAATGGACTCGAAGGGGAAGTTCATTACCTTTCAAAAATTACGAATTGCTCATTTGGGCATGCTAATGAACAAGAGGCTCGTAGTGCAGCTAACCAAGAGTACTGGAGACACGAAAATGCCAGGCAGGAAGAAATTATAATGAGCCCACCAATTCGGGTTCCGGCCTAGAGCCAAGCACACAAATCATAAGCCCCGCATTCGCGAGGGCTATTTTATTACAATTTCTTTAAAATTGGACCATCTTTCTTGTCTTCAACAGTGTAACCATATTTTTCAATTTCTTTTCTTGCTTCATCTGCTTTATCCCAAAGCTGGTTTTTTCTAAATTCTTCTCTTTTTTTCATTAACTCACTTACTTCCTTTGGAGTATTTGATTTTTTTATTTTTTTGAAGTCAATTATTCCAAAAATTTTATCTATTCTTTCGAATAACTTATAAATAGCCTTTGCATCTTTTAAAGACAATAAATCACTATCTATTAACTTGTTTATTTGCTTTATAAATTCAAATAAGGTTGCAAATGCTTTTGGGGTATTAAAGTCATCTGATAAGTCATTAAAAAAATTACTTTCTGTTATTTTAATTAACTTTAACAATGATTCCTTTTTATTTTTTGACTTTGATTTTTGCGCCTCTTGAAGTTTACGCAAAAATTCTTCAATTTTTGAAAGGGCCGATTTCACCTCCATCATTGTTGACTCTGAATAGTCAAGTGGGCTTTTCCATAGGTTTTTTGCAATCCAAAACCTAATCTCAAAAGAAGAATACCTCTCAATAAAACTGCTAATTAAAACAGAGTTATTTAAAGACTTTGACATTTTTTGCCCGTTTATAGTTAGAAACCCAGTATGAAGCCAATACTTTGCCATAGGTTTTTTTGATGATAAAGACTCCATTTGAGTCACTTCTGCCTCATGATGAGGAAATAGTAAATCTCTACCTCCTCCGTGAATATCATACTGGGCTCCAAAAAACTTTTCGGTAATGGCTGTATCCTCAATATGCCAACCCGGTCTTCCTTGGCCAAATGGACTATTCCAACTTGGTTCATCTTGACTATCTCTAAACTTCCAAAGGCAAAAGTCACCCCTGTTTTTTTTATTCTTTGAATAGTCTATTCTTGAAAAAGAATCTTCAACCTCCAAGGAAGTTCTGCCAGAAAGTTTTCCATATTCCTTAAATTTTAGGGTGTCAAAGTATATGCCATCATCAATTTTATAGGCAAAACCTTTTTCCATTAATCTTTCTACTTGGCTAATAATTTCTTTAATATGATCAGTTGCTCTAGCGTATTTATTAACACTATCTACTCCAATAATTTTCATGTCCTTTAAATACTCTTTTTCATATGCTTGTGCAAGATCAGATGGTAAAACATCCTTTTCTTTTGCCCTTAAAATTATTTTGTCATCAATATCTGTAATATTTTGCAAGTAAAAAACTTTATAACCAATGGTTTTTAGGTACTTGACAAAGCAATCAAAAATAATGTAGGTACGAGCATGTCCTATGTGAGAAAAATCATAAACAGTTGGCCCGCAAACAAATAAGTTTATTTTTCCCCTTCTAAGAGGTTTAAAAACTTCCTTTTTTCCTCCTAATGTATTGAATAACTTTATAGTTTTATTCATTTTTATTTTTTAACAAAGTTTTTAATTGGGATGTTTTAATGTAAATACCTAAAATCAAAAAAATAATTGAAATCCATAGGATATAAATGAAAAACAGACTTGGTTCTTTGGGCCAATTAATAAGTATTGCCAAAAAAACCAAAGAATGCAACAGCATTTTTACTTTTCCATAAATATTTGTCTCAATAAAAAGCTTTCTTCTGTGGGCGTAAGTAGAAATTAAAAAATTTATTAGCTCAAAAATAAGTATTATTAGTAAAAGCCATTTATGCGAAGAAAATAAACTATAAATTGCAATTGGTAGTATTAAAAGTCGGTCAGCAACGGGGTCAAGTATTTCTCCAAACCTTGTCACTTTGCCTAATCCTCTGGCCACTGAGCCATCTAGCATATCTGAGGCAATCCCAATAAAAAATAAGGTAATAATTAAGGTAGAATCATTATTTTTAAAATAAAAAAGTTCAATAAACAGAATAATTGCTATTGCAATTCTAAAGAATGATAGATGATTTGGAGTAATTACTCTTGGCCAGTACGGCTTTACAAAAATAAAAAGCAGTCTATCTCTGTAGTAGTCAATTTTTTCCAGCAAAATCTGAAATTCTCTAATAAAACTCTTCGCTGAATACATTAAGATAGTATAGCAAAAAGCAAAGAGTTTTCAAATGTAAAAAATTATGATATTCTTAAAGCCATGAAAGTTATTGATGTTATATTTGCTTTAATCATTGGACGAGTTATTGGTTTTTTATTTGGAGATTTTTTAAGAGAGTGGGGAATTGAGATTAGTCTTTTCTATCAGATTATAATATGGCTTGTTTTTCCTTTTTTTGCCTTGTTTTGTCTTTGGCTAGCCTACCTTGCCGGAAGAAAATTTATTTTTATTTTTCAGGCTGCAAAACACTACCTAGTCGGGGCATTCATTACTGTTTTAGATTTAAAGTTATTTGAGACCTTAGTTTGGCTATTTTCCTTATTTACAATATCTAATCCAATTGTCTTTAAGGGAATTTCATTTTTAATCGCAACTTTAATTAAATACTGGGGAAACAAGTATTGGGCATTTGCCAAGCACGAAAAAGAAAATATGAGGCAGGAAATTATTCAATTTTTTTACATTACTTTATTGGGCTTAGTAATAGATGTTGGAATTTTTTACTACTTAACTCAGATTACAGGGCCTTTATTTGGCATACTGCCGACAATTTGGGTAAAGCTAAGCGTAATTATTGCCGCATTCGTCACGGCTATCTGGCACTTTGCAGGATACAAATTCTTCGTTTTTAAGAAATAGAAATTTGTAGAGAAAATTTATATAATAAAATGGATAGTAATATTGTTTTATACAGAAAATACAGGCCAAAAAACTTTAACGAAGTAATTGGACAAAGTCATATTGTTCAGACTTTACAAAACTCTTTGAAAACAAACTCAATAAGCCACGCTTATTTGTTTTGTGGTCCAAGAGGTTCTGGCAAGACAACTTTTGCCAGAATTTTAGCAAAAGCTGTAAATTGTCAAGATTTAAAAAGTGGTGAGCCTTGCAACAAATGCGATTCCTGTCAAGAAATAATGGCTTCAAAATCATTGGATTTAATGGAAATTGACGCAGCCTCCCACACTGGAGTTGATGATGTAAGAGCCCTAACCGACGGGCTTAGATTTGCTCCTGTTAAGTCAAAATACAAAGTTTTCATAATTGACGAGTGTCATCAGCTGTCAAAATCAGCCGCCAATGCTTTGTTAAAAACGCTTGAGGAGCCTCCAGATCATGCAATTTTCATTTTAGCTACTACTGAGGCCCACAAAATGATACCAACTATAATTTCAAGGTGTCAAAGGTTTGATTTTAGACGATTACACGCAAAAGAATTAATTAAAAAACTTGAGATAATTCTAAAGAAAGAGGGGATTAAGTATGAGGAAACAATTCTTTCCTTAATTGCATTAAATGCCAGAGGATCTTTTCGTGACGCAGAATCATTGCTTGATAAGTGTATTAGCTTTACCTCCAAAGACAAGTTTATCTCACTAAAAGAGGTAAAAGAATTACTGGGAATTGTGGAAGTTGGCCAGATATCTGAATTCATAAACCTTATTGTGCGACAAAATGCAAAGGACGCCGTTATAAAACTAAACTTGCTTGTTGAAGAAGGAATTGATTTGCAGGAGTTTTCAAAAACTTTAATTTTTTACCTAAGACAGTGTTTGCTTCTTAAAATAAACAAAGATTTAGTAAATAGCGAAGAATCTGGGTTTTCAGATGATGAAATAAAAAAAATGGAAGAACAGATTTCGAGCTTAAGAGAAGGTGAGTTGCAAAAAATATTAGAGTTGTTTATTGAGGCTGAAAACAAGCTAAAATACACTACAATTCCTCAATTACCGCTTGAATTGGCGATTATTGACATTACGCATAAAGAATCGTAAAATTTAAAAACATTGCGAGAATCGCCTGTCTGCGCAGGCAGGTCTAATGGTAGGATTTTTGCAAGGATAAAAGAACAGAAAAAAAATAGACTAATTGAAAATCAATAATCAATGCGGGATCGTCTAATGGTAGGACAGCGCTCTTTGGAAGCGCTTATCTAGGTTCGAATCCTAGTCCCGCAGCCAAGGTCGGAAGTATCGAGTGACCAGAGAGCCTGCCTACCGGCAGGCAGGGGTCACAAAAGATCATATATTTTCGACATCTCGTACCAGTTATTGCATACCGGCTGAGCGCCGTATCCAGAGATAAAAAGACCACGGATTTCCGTGGTCTTTTTATCTTCTCGTATTAAGCCAGCGTAATCAACTTTTCCTTGAAAATAATCCGTTCTTTTAAGTGTGAGAGGAGCTCTCGTTTCTCAAATAGGTTGCCTTCTTTTAAAATATACTTGGCATAGTTTTTCATATCGATATCCATGAGCTGCACCCTTTGTTTTTCCGCTCCCAGGATTCCCTGGAATTTATGGTAGCGATCGACCTCTTCTTTAAGCTTTTTCCTCAAGCCCAGTTCATCCAAGCTTATCCTGTCTATGATTTGAATAAGCTGGAGAATTAGTTCTTCCTCTCGGAGGTACCCTTCTTTACAATGTAGGTTCTTGCTCCTGGTGCAGCCGTAGTATATGTATTTCACCGTCGACCCATCTTTCAGCTTCTTGTATTTCTCCTGCGCCGTCACCCCCGAATCACAGTGGCCGCATTTCATCAGCTGAGTGAAGGCAAACTCCTTGCTGGCATATTTAAACTCGTTCTCATTGGTAAGCTGGCTTTGCACCGTATCGTATAGTTCCTTGGTAATAATTGGTGTATGAATTCCTTTATACCAGTTACCGCTTTTTAAGGGATACTGGTATTCTCCGTAGTAAAATGAGCAGGCAAGGATTCGATAGACATTACTCAGCCACAGAGGATTACCGTTAATTGATGTAAACCCTATTTCCCGTAGCCATCTGAACACTTTTCTGCCAGACCACTTCTCGTACGCTACTTTCTCAAACATTTGTTTAATCACTGGCGCCCGCAGAGGATCAAGAACCACATAGCCTTTCCTATCAGTTCTTTTTTCGTTTAGGTATCCCGTGGGAGCGGGAGCCGGCCACAATCCCATTTCACATCGCGCTCTCAGTCCTCGCTTTACATTCACCGCCTTATTATCATTCTCCAGTTTACCCTGCGCTCCAAGAATCATTAAAAGGAACTTCTCACTGGGGTTATTCGTAAACTTTTGGCCGTAGGTTCGTATCTCGTGAAGTCTCTTTTGATCCAGAAAATCTACAATGATTCCTAATTCACCGGCGTTCCTTGAAATGCGATCTGGATGCCACGTCAGGATCGCATTAAACTTTCCGATCTTTATTTCCTCTACCATTTGGTTAAAGATCGGCCTTTCTCCAACGGCTTTAGCAGAATGGGATTCTCTCTTGATATCGGTAACTTTCAGATGCTCTCGGCTGGCAAGCTCTAACATTTCCTTGACTTGGCTCTCAATACTCATGGCCTGCTTCTCATCTGACTCAGTGCTTTTTCTGGCATAGAGGCAATACCGCAGCGATTCTTGTTCAATAGTTGTTTCCATAGTTTTTATCTTGGTTAATAGTCTTACTCGACCTTTCTACCTCAACAGATGACGCAACCCTACCAGGGAGTCCAGACCCCGTCAGTTGGTAACTTTTGCAATCAAAAACAGCTCATAAAGAGCTGCTGCGTCGCTATGGTTGTTTAGAAGTTTCTTTGCTCGGGGATCTCGGGGTTTGCAGATTGTATAGATTCTGCTTTGGTAGGCATAGTAAATTCTAGGCCATTATCAGTAATATCAATTTTTTCTGCGGCTAGAACTTTTAAACTTTCCGCAAA
>VGLO01000025.1 GCA_016866675.1 Candidatus Staskawiczbacteria bacterium
GATAAATTTTGCATTAATTTAACATCTCCTTCTATGCTTTTTGTTTCTCTTGCTTTTCTATTAGCTGCCATTGTGCCCCTTCTTGCAAGACCAATATTCTCAAGTCCTCTATTCGCATAATCTTTTGCATTATAAAAACCTCTTTTTAAGTTATCTGTAGCTCTATCTAGTCCAGTTCCATAACCCACCATCTTACCTGCTCCTAATCCTACTTTTCCTGCAAGGGCGGTTCCGCCTGTTGCAATCGCAAGTCCCGCGGTTTTTACAATCCCCATAGCTGCTTTTGCTACGGCGGGAGCCGACTTAAGGGTTGTATATACGCCAACAGCTAAAATCATTGTCACAACAAAAATTCTTAATTCCATTTCTCCGATAGTAGTCTGACTTATTCGAAAGCGAGACAAAGCATTAAACATATCTACGGATAATCTCAATGAAAATCCCAATCCTACACCTATAAAGCACCATCTTATAAAATGCTCCCACCATGACTTCCATACTTTTTGGCATACCTCAATGGGGAAAACCATAAAAACAAAAGCTATTGGAGATATAATAAACAAAAAAACTAGCATTGCATATCTTGCCACTAAAACAATAGCAAGATATATAAAGGAAACGGCTAATAAAAAATAAATTGCAGCCATTTCAATAATTCGCGCCACTAAACCTAAAATACCTACGCCCAAATGGGCTAAAAATAAATGTGTGTATGAATTAGTCGTAAGGGGCGTATCAATAAATTCAGCATAAAAACTACTAACATAAATTCTTTCAACCCTCACAACAGAACTTACGATTTCTCTGGCTCCTCCGGCACTGTTGCCAAAAAAGTTATTCATTATTATATTAGACGAATCAATGATTAATCCTACAAACAAAACTGAAAAGTTAACTAAGAGAGCAACAATAAGCAGTGGGGCCAAAAGTTTTTGAGCTTTATACTTCTCAAGATTCAGTATTGTTGCAATTGCAACTCCAATTAAGCCAACTACAATCAGCAGATTTGCCCAGTCTCTTGCAACACTCCAAAGGTTTAAAACAATCAAATCTCTTGTGACTGTAAAGCTGGTGCCGTTAATTAAGTGCGTTACAACTAAGTTAAGTATTGGAGCTGCAACTTTGTCTGCCAAAATCCAAAAGAGCCACTCAATAGCAAAAGGAAAAGCTACAATTGCAAAAGTTAATGCTATATCAGTCACGCCAATTGCATAAGAAAATTTTGGAATAAATCCAAAAACACAAAAAGCAATTAATATTAGGGGTAAATTTTTCCCTTTAATTTTTAATTTATTAATAAAATTCATTAAATGGATAAAACAGTTTGTTAATTATAGCACGATTTGTGCTTTTAAAATAAAAAGTAATCCACAACTGTTTTAAAAAAAATCCCCGTTTTACTTCGGGGAAATTATTGGGAAGTTAGGCGGAAACTCAAACCTTTTTTCAGCAATAACTCTTTCTGTTCTAATATCTCTTAATCTTGCTGTAAATTGGCGGTAGTTTTTTTGGGGATCAATGTGCACTTTAATTTGTGTTTTTCCGCGCCCCCTTGTTTGGGCTTCGTCTATTCCGGATACAGTCTTGGGTTTTTGATTTGGGTACTCTATATCCAATAGAAGAATCTGATCTTTTTGTACAAAGCCTTTTATGTTGATGTCAACCCAGAAGTCGGTCAGGTCATCATTTTTTTTAAATCCCGGTGAAAAATCAAGGTTAAATTGATTTGATAAAAAGGTCTCTTCAGTTTGTTTTTTTGTCCGAGATTGGTTTGTATTGTTTCTGGAATCCATCCCGTTTAACTTATAAAATGTGAGATTTATTAGAAAATAGGATAATGCCAAAAGAAACATGCCGGTTAAACCAGCTCTTCTTGATAGGTCCAGCGGAACCGGAACATAAGTTTTTTTGAAGCCATGTTCATCCACTTTTATTCTTACCCCTAAGTACCACATCAAAAAGTTTTTCAACATCAGAGACTCCTTTTGAAGTTTTGAATGTGCATAAAAAGGTAAAGTACCCTTTTATTAATACTACAATATAATTATTATTTGTCAATTAAAATATGAAATGGAAAAACCGCAAGTTGCCTTGCGGTTTTAAGTTTTTGCGCGGAGCGCAGTTCATCACATCCGTGTGATGATGATGTTGGCGATTGCCAACGCAATCGTTCCTCCGAGGAGGAACGCGTCCCATCCTAGAAACGGGACCCTCACCCATCCCATGGGTGACTGGTTTGTCTTCCCATTGCGGGATGACACAGATCTTTCTAGTGTTGCCGTACTCACGGCGATCTCCCTTTTACAAGGCTATTTCAATAGAGTTGCACAATGCAACCCCTTCTATATTTATCCTATGCTGTTAAACGATTTTGTCAAGCCCCGCACAGCAAATAGCCAGGAGCAAATGGCCGATAGTTTTATAGACTGTTCTTAAAACTTCTTGTTCTTTTAATTAAAATCTCAGCTTCTTTGTATAATTCATTAAGGGTTTGTTCTGAAATATACTTTCTTTTATGTGCGAATATGAGAATATTCACAGTCTCCAAAGTAGACCTTATACTTATATTTAAGAAAGAAGAAAATCCTTTTACGCTGGCAGAGCCAGACCCTTCAGCTATGTTATTTGATATTGAAATGGCAGCTCTGCGCAATTGATCTGATAAGCCAAAGTACTCTTCCCTGGGAAAAGTTTTGGCTATGCTATAAAGTTTTTCAGCGTACTAGATTGCAGATTTCCAAATTTCTAATTCTTCAAATCTAAACATATCATTTGCTATTTGCCATTAGATTATAGCTCTTTGCTAAATCTTTCCAGTTAAAAAGATTTAGGGTTTCTGATCTTTGTTTTGGGTCAATGTTATTTTTTAAAAGCCACTGATTAATTTTTTCTCTTTCAATTTTGAGTGATGTTGATAGGTTGTTTCCTAATTGCTTCCTTGGTTGAGAGAACCCTGCTTTTAAAATTTTAAAAAATGTATTTTTATCAAAATCTAAATTGTTATTTTTAATATCAGATATTTTTATTATTGCAGAATCAATTTTTGGAGAGGGCCAGAATGACCCTTTTTTAACATAGCTTATAATTTCAGGTTTTGCATAAACCTGAACCGAAACAGCCAACAAACTCATTTGTGGAGGTTTTGAGCAAATTCTTTGGGCAACCTCTTTTTGAATCATTAAAACCATTAGTGATGGCGGATTTTCTGCCTCAAGAAATTTTCTAATTAAAGGAGATGTTAAGTAGTAAGGTATATTGGCAACAATTTTGTATTTTTGACTTGGAGGCTGATATTTTAAAATGTCTTCGTTTAAAACCTCAACATTATCATTTTCTTTTAGAACTGTTTCTTCTAAAATTTCTATCATTTTTCTGTCTTTTTCAACAGAGATTACTTTTTTTGCCAAAGCAGACAATTCTTTAGTGAGAATTCCCATTCCCGGCCCAACTTCTAAAATTAAGTCGTCTTTTTTGATTTCAGAAGCTTTAACTATAGTTGATAAAACACCTTTATTTATCAAAAAATTCTGACCAAGTCCGCGAGAGGGTTTGGCATCATGTTTTTTTAATAAATCCTTTAATTCTTTTTTCATTTGTGGTTTATAAAATGTGATTTTAATTAGTCTATCATATATTTACATATAATAGGTAGGGTCCAAAAAAATAATACATAAAAATATGTAATAAAGCTAATAATTTCACCCTTTTTTACAATACTTCAAAACTGTGTAAAAATACTTGACCTTGGTGCTGGTAAAATATAGAATGGAGTTAAGGGTTGAATGTAAGTTTTACTAAATAGATAAGTAACATATTGAGTAAATTCTTAGGAAAAAAACGCAGAAAAAATAAAAAGGGATTTTTCAAAAGTCCTTTGTTTTATTTTGGGTTAATGGCAATGTTTTTATGGGCTTTGCCGTTTTTTAGTTTTGGCAGTTTGGCAGACTTAGATGGATTAAAAAATAGTGAAAACGCCATTTTAAACCCATTTTTTAAAGATGCTAATAACCTTGCAAATAATGATTTGTTTTTTGCTCAAAATAGTCAATCAGTAAACGAGAGTCCGGAATTAAAAATAATACAAGACAGCTTTGTTTATGGCATATCAACACCTAGAATTTTAACTACACAAACTTTAGGTGATATTTTTGGAGAGTCTTCCTATACTCAAAGAGAGGTTTTAGATTATGTTGTTGGTGCAGGAGACACAATTGACTCTATTGCAAAAACCTTTGAAATATCACCAACAACAATAGCTTTAGCAAACAATATATCCAAAAGTTCATCTTTAAAAGAAGGTCAGGTTTTGGTAATATTGCCAGTTGATGGTTTGTTGCATATTGTAAGGTCAGGAGATACAATTTCTGCAATATCAAAATCGTATAAAGCCAAGTCAGAAGATATTATTTCTTTTAATAATTTGGCCAATGAGGGCGATATATTTATTGGAGATATTTTAATGATCCCGGGAGGGATAATGCCTATAAAGCCACTACCATCAACTCAAGCTAAAGTTCCAAGCAGTTTCTTTATATTCCCAGCTGAAGGAAAGATTACACAAGCACTTCACTATTATAATGCTGTTGATGTTGCAAACCAGTGCGGAACCCCAATTTATGCTTCAGCTTCAGGTGTTGTGCAAAAAGTCAGGTTTGACTATAGGTACGGAAATTATGTGACTATTTTACATAATAACGGAGTTGTCACATACTACGGACACCTGCAAACAATGTTTGTAAAGCCAGGTGACAGCGTCACTCTTGGTGATAGGATTGCCACAATGGGTAGAACTGGTACAACCGCCACAGGTTGTCATGTTCACTTTCAAGTAATTGGTACTACAAATCCTTTATCAAGGTACAATTTAGGAGCTACCCTTAAGTACTAATCAACAAGTCTAAAAATCAATTCAATTAAAAAGCACCTATAAAATAAGGTGCTTTTTAATTATCTTTTGGTCTATATATTAAAGCTTCGGCAACATGATCTGTTTTAACTTCTTGAGAACTAGCAAGGTCTGCGATTGTCCTTGAAACTTTTAAAACTCGATGGTATCCCCTGGCAGACAACTTTCCTGAATCAACATATTTTTTCAAAAGCATTTGTGAGTCTATATTGTGTTGGCAATACTTTTTTATTTCTTCAATATTCATTTCGGCATTTGTCATTGATATATTACCAAATCTTTCTTTTTGAATCTCTCTGGCGTTTTTAATTCTTTGTTTTATTGATTCACCTTGTTTTTGAGTGGGTTCAGATGCTAGTTTGTCATATTTTACAGCTGGAACCTCAATAAAAATATCTATTCTGTCCATTAATGGGCCAGATAGTTTTCTTCTATACATTGCAACCTGTGATTGAGAACAGGTGCAGGGTTTGTCTGGGCTGTTTAAATATCCGCAAGGACAAGGATTAGAAGCTGCTACCATCATAAATCGGCTAGGAAAAGTAAAATTATACTTTGATCTTGAAATAGTGATTTTGCCGTCTTCTATTGGCTGTCTCAAAGATTCTAAAACATCTCTGTGAAACTCTGGAAATTCATCTAGGAATAAAACTCCTCTATGGGCTAAAGTAATTTCTCCAGGCCTTGGCGGGTTTCCTCCGCCAATTAAAGCCACATCAGAAACAATGTGATGGGGTGACCTAAAGGGCCTTTTATTTATTAAATTTTTTTCTCCGAGTAGTCCGGCAACACTATATATTCTTGTCACTTCAAGCGATTCTTCTTCTGTTAAGTCAGGCAAAATTGAGGGTAATGATTTTGCCAACAAACTTTTTCCTCCACCAGGGGGGCCAAAAAACATTAAGTTATGGGCTCCGGCAGCCGTAATTTCAAGAGCTCTTTTTGCATATTCTTGGCCCCTCACCCAATCAATGTTAATTTTTTCATCATCATCATCATCATTTACTTCTTCTTTATTTATTTCTAAAGAAAAGGGTTTAACTAAATTTTTACCCTCAAGATGGGAAATTGTTTGAGTCAAAGACGAAACACCAATTGATTTTATACCCTTTACCAATGAAGCTTCTTTTACATTTTGAAACGGTAGAATTATTTCCTCAAAACCTAAATTTCGAGCCATTAAGGCAAAAGAAAGAGCACCTTTTACCGGCCTCAAATTTCCATCTAGGGAAAGCTCTCCTAAGAATATTTTATTTTCTGAGTTAAAATTAGTCTGTTTTGTTGCAATTAAAAATGCCAATGCAATTGGCAAATCATACAAAGAGCCCTCTTTTTTTAGGTCTGCAGGGGCAAGGTTTACCAAAATTTTAAAAGTTCTTTGAGAAGGTGAAAGTAGTCTTGAGCTTTTAATGGCCGAATCGATTCTTTCTTTTGATTCTTCAACTGCTTTGTCTGGAAGGCCTACTATAGAAAAAGATCTTAATCCTTGAGCTACATCAATTTCAACCTCAACTTTTTTTGCGTCTAATCCAACTATAGATGCTGAATAAACTTTACTGGGCACGGTTTATTAATTTTCAATTTTCAAAGACTAATTTTCAACAAACTACCAATGATTTAATTTATAAAATTTTTATCGGTAGTTTGATAATTTAAAAATTGACTGATAATTGAGAACTTTGATAATTGCTAAATTAGGCTTGTTTATTGCACTCAATACAAAGCTTTGATTCTGGACAGACCACTAATCTTTCTTCCTCAATGTCTTTACCACATCTTTCGCATTTTCCATAACTACCACTAGTTATTTTTCCTAGGGCCAAGTTTATATCTTTTAGTTTTAATTCAAGGCTTTGTTCTAAAGACAAAAGATTATCATACTCTGAAGTTTCTTCTGCTTCCTCCTCTGAATCAATGTTATCCTCTTTATTGGGATATTTTGCTTTCCAGTTTCCGTCAATGACCTTGTCTTTTGTTGCAAAACTGCTTAATTCTTTTTCCAAAGAAGATTTTTCTTCTACTAACTTATCTTTTAATTTTTCTATTATTTCTTTATTCATATTTTTAATTTAATTTGTTTCTTTGGCCCATTTTTCAATCTCCTCCATAAACTTTTTCTTTCTTTCGTCGTAATTTTCTTGAGTATCTTCTTTTTTTATTTTTAGACTTTGAGTTGGGCTCTTTGTAGCTATTTGTTGTTCTGACTTTTTAATTGGTGATGAATGAGGTAATTTATTAATATTGGGTTTTAGTTGGTTTATTTGCTGGTGAGTTTTTTCTGTAGGTTTCTGGTTTGCTTGAGGTGGTTTTTCTGTAAGTTGCGGACTTGGCTTGGCTACAGGATTTGATTGCGCTTTATTTGGTATATCTTTCTCTTGAGGATGTATTTTATTTATAAAGTCCTGATTTTTTTTGTCTTGTGCTATGGAAGGTGCTTTTGAGGGTTCTGGTATCTCCTTTTTAATTGGAGCTGGAGCCGGGGTTGGTCTTTGAGCTGGCGGCGGATTTTTAACTGGAGTCTGGGCTGGGAATTCTTGGTGTTGAAGTCTATTTTGAGAAGTTTCTGCCAATATTTTATTTAAGTCTTTCTTTTCTTTTTCTTCTTGGTTTGCGTCCTTTTGGTTTACAACTTTTTCTGGTTCTTTGATTTGTATTTTTAATTCAGGGGCAGGAACTGGTAATGGCTTTGCAATAAAAACACCCTTCTTCAGTTGTCTGATGTCCTTTGCCATTGTTCTTATGTCGCTTTTTTGGAGAAGAGAATTCTCTTGTGTCGCCATAAGACTATAATAAACTATTTTTTCTTTGGTTGAAACCCCGCGTCAATAGCAGATAGGTTTATTCTGCCCAATTCATCAATTGCAACCACTTTAACGGGAATTACATCTCCCTCTTTTACAATCTCTTGTACGCTTTTAATTTGATAAGAAACAAATTTAGATATATGAACAAGTCCTGATTGTCCCGGTAGTATGTCAACAAAAGCTCCAAAATCCATTATTTTTCTTACTGTTCCCTGAAAAGTTTCTCCAACAACAACCTCTCTAACAATGCTTTTAATTCTAGCTCCTGCTCCATCAACATCTTCTTGTTTTTGTCCTGTAATAAATACATCTCCTGAGTCTTCAATGTCAATTGAAACATTGAAATCTTCAATAATTTTATTTATTACACTTCCCTTTGGACCAACAACCTCACCAATCTTTGATGGATTGATTTTCATTGAAAGCATCTTAGGTGCAAAAGGAGAAAGACTCTTTCTCGGTCCGTCTATAGATTTTAGTATTACATCAAGAATTTTCATTCTCGCATCTTTGGCTCTCTCTAAAGCTTCTTTCATAATATCTTTGGTAATGCCGTCAATTTTAATATCCATTTGAATTGCAGTGATTCCATTTTTTGTTCCTGCAACCTTAAAATCCATGTCGCCAAAGTGATCTTCTGGGCCTTGTATATCAGTTAAAACAACATTTTTACCCGAAGATGCATCATGAGCCAAACCAATTGATATTCCCGCCACAGGTTCAGTAATTGGTACTCCCGCATCCATTAGGGCAATTGTTGAGGCGCAAACAGAAGCCATAGATGTTGATCCATTGCTTGAGAGTGCCTCTGATACGATTCTTATTGTATAAGGAAAAACATCTGTAGTTGGAAGTACTGGCAGTAAAGCTTTTTCAGCTAGGTGTCCGTGGCCTATTTCCCTTCTTTTTGGTCCTCTCATTGGAGCAGTCTCTCCTGTTGAGAATGGAGGAAAGTTGTAGTGATGTAAGAATCTTTTCTTTCCAATGAATTCCATTCCTTCTAAAATTTGCTGGTCTCCGGGACCCCCCAAAGTCAAAATAGATAATATTTTTGTTAATCCTCTGTGAAAAACTCCGCTACCGTGAGTTCTTGGCAAGACGCCAACTTCAGCTTCTAAGGTTCTTATTTCAGTTGATTTTCTCCCGTCTGGTCGTTGGTCTTTTTCAATAATATTTTTAATAATAATACGTTCCATTTCTTTTTCAAAGAATGGCAAGACCTGATTTTCTTTTCCCGTGTCTGGATATTTTTCTTTAATTTGTTTTTTTAGATTTTCTCTTAAAGATTCAGCTTCATCTAAATTTTTCTCGCCTGATTTTGCATTAGTAATAGATTTTTCTAGTTTGTCTCCCAAAAGTTCTTTGATATCATTTTCAATATCTAGTTCAACGGCTGGCTCAAATACTTCTTTTTCTTTGCCAACTTTTCTTATAATTTCTTTCTGAAAATCTACTATTTTTTGAAGGGTTGGCATAGCAAAATCTACAGCTCTCATAACATCTTCTTCTGATATTTGCTTTGCCCCCATTTCAATCATGTTTATATGTAATTCTCCCTTTATGATAATTCCTGTAAAAGTTAAATCCATATCTCCCTCAATCCTCTCTTTGTAGGTTGGGTTGATTATAAATTCACCATTTGTTCTCCCTACTCTTACTGCAGCCAATGGTCCATTCCATGGAATCTGCGACATTCCTAAAGCCAAAGAGCTTCCAATAAAAGCTGGAAAGTCAGCATCATTTTCTTGATCCCAAGAAAGACAGGTGGCAATTACTTGAACCTCTTTTTTGAAGTCCTTTGGAAAAAGTGGCCTTACTGCCCTATCAATCATACGGCTGGTTAAAATTGCTTCGTCAGTTGGACGAGATTCTCTTTTTAAAAAACGGCTCCCAAAAATTTTTCCTGCAGCGTAAAACTTTTCCTCGTATTCAACCATAAGAGGAAAAAAGTCTTGTCCTTCAACAGATTTTTGAGATAGTGTGGCGTTGGCAATTACTTCTGTGTCTCCATATTGCACCACGCAACTTCCACTTGCTTGAACTGCCCAATCATTTAGTTTTACCTTCAAAATTTTACCCCCTACCTCTAATTCAAATGTGTCTTTTGTCATATATTTTGACAGCTTTTTGAATTCGAATTTTCATCTGAATACTTCCAAAATTTTTAGAAATATTCAGATGCCATCCGTTATTCAAAAAACTAATTATTTTTTTATTTTTTAACAAAAAGAAGATTTTCTAATCTTCTTTTTGGTTTTTATTTGATAATAAAAATTTTCCTGTATCTTGGTCCAAATCAATAAATTCATCAGCAATTTCTTTTAGTCTTGAAGATGTTGTTTTTCCAAAGGCTACTACTTCCACTCTTTTGCCCTGGTTTTTTAAATATTCAACAAGCGAAATAAAGTCTCCGTCTCCTGAGCATAAAACAATTACATCAAGACCAGGAGAAGTTCTTATTGCATCAATTACAATTCCTACGTCCCAGTCAGCTTTTTTTGCTCCTCCATAAAATTCTTGTAAATCTCTTATTCTGGTTTCAATGCCCAATTTTGAGAGTGCATCAAAGAAAGGTTTTTCCTCTCCGGTTTTTGTTCTTACAACATATCCAAATGCTCTGATAAACTTTCTTCCTGAAATAGCTTGTTTTAAAACTTCTTTAAAATTAACTTTTGACTTGTAAAGATTTCTTGCAGAATAATAAAGATTCTGCACATCAATTAATACTTCTACCCTTTGTTCTTTTGACTTTGTAAGCATTTACTTCTTTAATCCTAATTTCTTTACCACATCCTTGTATCTTTTTTCGTCTTCTTTTTTTAAATAAGCAAGTAGTTTTTTTCTTTTAACAACCATCCTTATTAAACCTCTTCTTGAATGAGTATCTTTTGGATGATCTTTTAAATGCAAAACAAGACTATCTATTTCTTGAGAAAGCAAAGCAATCTGAACATCAGCTGATCCCGTATCTTTTTCATGGATGCTGTGCTCCTTTATTAGTTTTAGCTTCTTTTCTTTTTTTATCATATCTTTTGTTATTTTTAGACGATTTTGAGTATACTATTTTTTATAATTTTTGTAAACCCTTCTATGCTTAATAATTTCCTTAATGGTGCGCCCAGCAGGATTCGAACCTGCGACCTTATCCTTAAGAGGGATTTGCTCTACCAGCTGAGCTATGGGCGCATGATTTAAATTTTAAAATCACGCCTTTAGAGATATTGCCGATTATGCAATAAAGAAACTAAAATGTAAATACATACCATACACCATTATATCCAAGGGCCAATAAGAAAACATTTATTATTAGCCATGAAGAGAATATGAGAATTATTCCCCATACGGCGCCCCATAGTATTCTTTTGCCTGTATCTAGTAATTTTGGATATCCTCCCCCTAAAATAATTAAAGCTCCTCCAATTAAAACTAATAATCCAGCCAGTGGAACAGCTATTATGGTGACCACAAATTTATAAACATTCATTACCAAGAAAAATATATGGTACAACTCACACCTGCAAGTAAGGGTCTTTCCG
>VGLO01000026.1 GCA_016866675.1 Candidatus Staskawiczbacteria bacterium
AACGTCCTGCTTGAATGGGAATACGACAACGCGAGTGCCGACCGTACGGAAGGCATTCATGACTGGGGGCACGACTGCGTGCCGATGGCTGACCTCACGGATGTGAGGAAGATCGTCCCTTGCAGTGAAGGCGAAGTTTGCGAACATTGCAAACGACCCGCTACCGAAGCCCTGGTGTTGCTCAACGGGTGTGAAACTCCGACCTGCGAAAGCGGCGTCCGCTTCGTCCGTTGGCAAGTCGCCAAGTTTCCCGAAATCATCACCTTGGAGAAGTAGAGGAGCAGCACCATGAAAACGACTGATAGCAAGAGTTGGGTTGCCGGAGATTGCTTCACAGCGCTCCGAGAACTCGATTTCTACAACGATGAATTCGCAAGGGCAGCTGTTCCGCAAGGGACGACTGGCATCCTTGTGAAAGTCAAGGATGACGGTTCTTTCCGGATGTTCTGGGAGAACAAGGACGGAAAAGGTCATTGGACTGAACTTTCAAGGTTCGATCTCCAGTGCCTGATAAGCAACCAGCAGATCAAGTACCGCGGCAAATTCGGCCAAGCATCTTAAGCCTACGGGGAGAGGCAAAACTCCCCTTCACTTCCTAATTCTGAAAACTTTTCAGGATTGAGAAGTGAACCTTGAAAACCAACAACTAAACGGGATGGCGGTAGTTTCGTTTAGTTAAACTGTTTTACCGCAAACGGAGGATTGTATCATGGCGACTGCCAACACGGTGGAACTGGTGAACGGCCGGAGCGAGACCACGGTGGCCGATCGGATTTCCGACGGCCTCTGGACCGCGAAGGTCTGCGTTTCCAGCTACCTGAGGCCGCACCCGGAGGATCGTCGCATCCCGCGCGATCAACTGCCGTGCACCGTGCCGACCCAATGGTGGGCACAGGTGCTCGGCGTGAAAGAGGACGAGGTCAAGCAGACCCTCATCGGGGAAAGCTCGACCACGCCCAAACAGTACGGCTACGTCTCGAACGAACAGGGTTGGACCCTGACGTCCGAAAAGCCCTTCGTCGTGGTGCGATTCCGTGACTACGACATGGGACGAGGCGACAAGGCCAAGTACTGGCGTGGTCTGACCGCAGCGCGGCAGATGCACAAGGGGGAGCTGGGGCAGTATCCGGACATGATCCGGAAGCCACAGATTTTCCCGAGCACCATCTCGGATCCCGAAAACAGGCGCTGGGATGGCGACACGGATGTCAGCCCAAAGCTGAACTGGGTCGAGCTCGGAGAGCTCGCCAAGATCAGCGGTCTGCAGCCCGAGGAAATCATCAAGGGCTTCGCCGGCTTCTCGCCGTCGACCTACTACGAACCCAACGTGCCCCTCATGTGTGGACGGATCCAATCCGGAAACATGGTGAGGATGTACGTCGGTAACGTACCCATGAGCGGCTGCGGAGGCGAACTCGCGTGGGGCGGAAAAAATACCGCTTCGCTCGACTTGTTCCAGCAGCTGATCGATCGCCACAACGGCAAGGTCTCGATCACTCAGTCCTTCGCCTATGCGGTGATCCGGCTCACGCAGTTCGGCTACCGTCCAGACAATGAAGCACCTCAGCCGTCATTTCGGCTCGAAGCCCCCATGCCGGCGGCACCGCAGAATACGCTGCCGGTGTTGTCGGTCGAAGAGCTTCGCGAACTCCACGAGCTGCGCCAGAGTCTGCCCAAGGAGCTATCCAAGGCGGAGTTCCGTCAGACGGCGGAGAGTGCTGTCGGTTCGACTGAGTGGAAGAAGGCGCCGCAGATGAGCGACGTGCTCAACGGGTTCGCCTACTACACCGACTTCGAGTACCTGGAGGCCTTCGACGGCCGCTTGGTTATCTCGAATGGCTACTGGACTCGCGCCGGCGCCAACAAGTCACCCAACTATTACTGTGGCATGATCGGGGTCTTCCCCAAGCGTGTCGCTGATCCGCGTCGCGACCAGAGCGCAATCCTGCGCCTCTGGTTGTTCCCGGATGAGTTGGTGCGACTGATGCCGGCTGGTCAGAAAGGCGGAGTCTGTCCGCCCAGCGTTCCCACGGACGTCGCGGAGTGCATGAAGCGCTTCCTCGGCGGTCTGGGTTACAAGGTGTAATAACAAGCTGACGAGAGTTGGCAAAAACATAGCCCCAAGTAGCATGATGCTGCTCGGGGCTTTTATTATACATAAATTCTACCTACCCAATTGGCACACACGATGCATAAGGAAAATAAAAAAGCATAAAATACTAAAAACCGTCCCGATATACCGGGACGGTTTTTGATTGAATATTGAAATAATATTCATAATTGTTTGTACTAATACTATATTTGGTAAAAAATTGGTATAAGTAATTCATGGTAGATATTGATAAAAATGATGAAGAAATAGCTTCTTTAGTTCAATCTGGAAAGGTTGATTTTTTTGGCATACTTATTGAAAGATACGAGAAAAAAATGGAAAGGTACGCAAGAAGAATTTTAAACAATCAAGATGATGTAAAAGATGTGATTCAGGAAATTTTTATCAAGGCTTATATTAATATAAAAAGCTTTGACGCAAGCAGAAAATTTTCACCATGGCTGTATAGAATTGCTCACAATGAAATTGTGAATGTTTATAGAAAAAACAAGCGAAAAAGTTTTTTGCCAATTTTTGATGTGGATACATTTTTGCCTCATATTATAAAAGAGGGGGAGTTGAGCATACAAAAGCAGGTTGACCGGAGAGAAATGAAAGAAATAATTGAAAAATGCCTTATTAATCTTGAAGAGAAATATAAAGAGCCCATAGTTTTGTATTACATAGAAGACCTTAGTTATAAAGAAATTTCAGATATTATGCATTTGCCTATTTCAACTGTTGGCGTCAGAATAAAAAGAGCAAAAAAAATTATGAAAGAAATTTTTAAAAGTCAAAACTACAATGGATAGAGATTTAAAAGAAAATAAAATGTCAGACAATGTAATTGGTCAAATAAAAAACGGGACCATAAAAATGAAGCCCAGGTCTTATTTTATGTTGAGGGGTTTTTTGCTGGGAGGGGGTATATTTTTATTGTTTTTATTTGTTGTGTATTTGGCAAGTTTTATTGTATTTTCTTTAAGAATAAGCGGTGTTTGGTTTTTGCCTTTGTTTGGGTTTTTGGGAGCCAGAATTTTACTTGGATCTTTGCCATGGGTTTTGATTTTATTATCTGTGGCTTTAATAATAGCAATAGAAATTTTTGCAGAAAGAATCTCATTTATTTACAAAAGACCGGTGATTATGTCTTTAGTGGGGGTAATTTTAATTGTTTTAATAGCGGGGCTTTTAGTGGGACTTACCAGTTTTCACCCAAGAATATTTTATAAGTCTCAGGAAGAAAATATTCCTGTAATTGGGTCGTTTTATAAAAGATATAGTTTGCCTAAAATTGAAAATGTTTATAATGGCGTAATATCAAAAATAGATAACGAAAAACTTGAGATTGAAACCTCAACTGGCCAGTTTTTTGAATTACATAGCGGAGCCAATCTAATTGAATTTAGAAGAAATATTAAGGAAGGGGATGCTGTAATTATTATCGGAGATAAAGAAAATGATTTTTTGAAAGTTAGAATGATAAGGGAAATAAAAGAAGACCTTGATTTTTTTCCATCAAAAAGAAAGATAAAAAAGATAATGGAAAACTCAAATCGCTAAAATATGTAAAAAGTGTTTTAATTATTCTATTTTACTCACTATGAAATATTAAATAGGATTTGTTGTATTAAGGATTGAAGGTTGGCAAAGAATTTTTCTCTACCAACCTTCTCGACCTTTGCATCTTTGCAAAGGCGGGAGGTCGATTAAAGGTCGTAATCTTTAATTAAATAATAAGACATGAATAAAAAATATTTATTATATATTTCTATACCAGCTATTGCTTTGTCTACCGCAGGGATTGTGGCAGTGGGAAGCGTTTCTGCTGATTCAGTAAATAAGCAATCAAGTGGCATTTCAAGTCTGGTAAATGCTATTGCTCAAAAGTTCAACTTGAATCAAGCTGAAGTCCAACAAGTTTTTGATGATCATAAATCCCAAATGATGCTTCATATGGAAGAGAAGAGAGGGGCAAGGCTTAATCAAGCGGTAGTAGATGGCAAGTTGACGCAGGATCAGGTAAATAAAATTTTAGCCAAACAAGCTGAATTAAAAGCTCAAGAAGCTAGCTTTAAGGCAAGTCTTGAAGGTAAAACAAAAGAAGAGATAAAAGCACTTGTAAAAGCGCAGGCTGATTCAATTAAGCAGTGGGCAGAGGAAAACGATATACCAATTAAGTACTTGGCTTTTGGAGGATTTGGCAAGCATAGGGGTATGGGATTTGGTTTTGGTCACTTCATTAGAAAGTAGTCATAAATATTATTAATTGTAATACAAAAAGGCGCTTTGCGCCTTTTTGTATTATTGCGTGACAAGATGCAATATTTATAGTATACTCAATTTAAAGAGGTAAGCCTCTTTTTTTAAATTAAAAAAATATATGAATCCAAAAATTGTAGCAAACGTTGGGCGAAGGTCAGGAGATTATGAAATTCTAAAAAAAATGGCTTTAGCTGGAATGGAGACAGCTAGGCTTAATTTTGCGCACGCCACAAATGAACAATTAATAGAGTTAAAAGAAAATCTTAATAAGGTTGAAAAAGAAACCGGAATTAAAGTTAAGGTATTTCAAGATTTGTGCGGACCAAGAATTAGGGTTGGGGTTTTGCCTGAAGATATTCATATGAAAGAAGGAGAAGAATATTCTTTTTCATTTGATAAATGTAGTGCAGATGATAAAACATGTATTCCAATTGACAGTAAAGATTTAATTAATGATTTAGAAGTTGGTCACCCATTTTATTTGGTTAATGGAGCTATTGAGCTTACAATTGGCAAAATTGAAGACGGAAAAATATATGCCAAAGTTGAGAGAGGAGGACTTCTATCAAGTAAGAAAGGAATAAATTTACCAAAAACTAATTTATCAGGTGGAGGATTGACTGCAAAGGACGAAATTGATGCAGCCTTTGGTGCCAGCCAAAATGTGGATTATATGGGGCTTTCATTTGTACAAACAGAGGAAGATGTAAAGAAATTGCGCAAAATTATTGGACCGGATATTAAAATTATTGCCAAGATTGAAAGAGGTACAGCTATGGCATCAATTGATAAAATTATAAAAGAATCTGATGGTATTATGATTGCGAGAGGGGATTTGGGAATTGAGATGCCTTTGGAAGAATTACCTATTTTACAAAAAGAATTAATTCGTCACGCTCATTGGCATAATAAATCAGCCATGGTAGCTACTCAAATGATGTTGAGTATGGTTGAAAAATCTCATCCTACATATGCAGAGGTGACTGATGTGGCTAACGCAGTATTTGATGGTGCAGATACCCTGATGCTTTCTGATGAAACAGCTGTTGGTAAATATCCTGTAGAATGTGTGACAATTATGAAGAAAATTATTGATAGAACTGATGCTTACTTTAATAAAATGAATTTCTGGAATTAGTTAAATATAAATATGCAAAAACCCGCCCTCAGGGCGGGTTTTTGTTTAATAAATGAAAAAGCAGATTGCCTTGACAAAATTATGTATAGTAGTACTTAAATAAGTCATGAGTATCTTTTCAAGGAGGTGTACCATGACAAATAGGTTGTGCATCGGTCAGCTCTGCGTTGGTTGTAATGAGGCCCGGTACCACGACATTGAGGGATGGTCGGTATTTATGAAGAGACTGCCCAAATGGGTGGTTTGCCCGTTTTTTCAGACAACTCTGTGTCAGAGTTGCCAAGAAAAAGGGGGGTCTCATTCAACAATTCAAGGGAGGTCAATCCTATTCCATCCGGTTTCAAACTAACATTCTTGTACTACGCACAACACACGCAGTTCCCTTGGGGAGCTACATGTTTTTTATTTGTGAGGAAAATTGACATAAATTTTCTAGTAAACTACTATTAATGCATATAATACATAAAAAGGTCGTCCCAACATTATTTATTAAATAACATTATGAATACAAAAATTAAAAAATTTATTGTTTTGTCTGCTGTTTTAGGCGGACTTGTTTTTTCAACTAGTTTTATAAAAGCAGAAACAAGATTTGAAGAGCTAAAAAGAATGGCAGAGGAAAGAGCTGAGCAAGCAAAAGAGAGAGTTGACAAGATGAGAGAAGAAGCCAAAGAAAGAGTAAAGAATAAAAGAGAGGAGGTTGAGCAAAAGATTAGCAAATTAAGAGATCAAAAGAAAAAAGATAGTGCCTTGAAAATAAATAACCAACTAGATAATATAAACCAGATTTGGACTAATCATTTTTTGAATGTTTTGAATAGACTTGATGAAGTTTTGCAAAAAATTGCTTCAAGAACCGAGAAAGCTTCAGCTAATGGAAAAGATGTTGCAAATGTAAAAATTGCAATACAAACTGCTGTGCAAAAAATTGCAACTGCAAGAATTGCTGTTGAAAATCAAGCTAAAAAAACATATCTTGTTGACACAACAGCAATATCTCAAGCAGATCAAACAAGTAATGACCAAGGTAGTTTGGTAAGTAAGTTAAGAGAGCAATTTAAAATTCAAAAAGATTTATTGAAGGCAGATTTAACTGCTCTAAGAGATGGATTAATTAAAGAGGCAAGGCAAGCAGTAAAAAGCGCCTTTGAGGCATTGTCTCAAGTTCCTAATGTTGACGAGGAACCAAAAACATCTAATTAATAAAAAATATGAGCACAAAACAAACATTGATTATAGTTATTATTGCTTTAGTAGTCATAGCAATTGTGTGGTACTTGTCATATTTTTTGATGAATTCGTACGGGCCTAATTCTAAATCTCAACAGGGAGAGAAAAATGTGCAGAGCAATGCACCAGATTCTGTAGTAAATATTTCATCAGATATTAATCAACTGCCAGAGGATTCATCTATAAATAGCGAGATGAATAACCTAGATTTACAAGTCGAAGGTTTCTAAAAAAGCATAATAATAGATCAAAAAAAGAGGGGATTTTAAGCCTTTTATTGAGGCAGAAATCCTCTTTTTTTGATGCATCACTAAAAACCCTAAATACTTGACATATGGTCTTATAAGTGATATAATTAAATATGACAGTGAGGATATGTTTCCTCACGTGACACGATGTTTCGCCCAACGAGGGGAGCGTATCATGAAGAAGTTCTTTTTTTCGGTCGTGGTCGCCTTGGTTCTCGCTCAGACGGAGGCGGTGGCGCAATACAAGCCACCAGCTCCGCCAAGCTGGATGACCAATCCCAGCAGCGGGAAATCTGTGCCTTCCAACGGGCCATTTATCAAGGAGGCCGACCTTGTCAGGAAGACAGAGAAGATTGAAACTCCCGAAGAGAAAAGGGAGAGGGAAGTTAAGAGGCGGTTGGAGGCGATGGTCGCCTCCACTAAAGGACAAATGGAGGCTCTCCTGTATGTCGAAGTTTTCAGGAGGCAAAAACAGCTTCTTGAAACTCGGAAGGGTGAGCAACTGCGACTCGGACAAACCCGTCTTAAAAGATTTGAGGCGGATAAAAAGCTTGATATCGACCTCCACCTGATTGCTCTGAAGCAGTACTTCAGGGCACAAGTGGAGAGGGATATGGCTCAGATGGAACTAATCCGCATGGATGCGGATCGGAAAAGGGAATTGAGGGAACTACAGAGGTAGTTCCCAGAAATTTCGGGAGGCCTTGCAAGAAACGATTTCTTGCAAGGCTTTTTAAATTATAGATGGATATCTATTGACAATAATAATATATTATGATAATATGTTATTAGAACATTAAAATCACTTTTTCTATTGGGTTGCGTTAACCTGACAAGAAATGGTGAATGAATGGGAGAGAGTTGAGATGGAAAAGACAGCATTGACGGTTGCGGGCGCTGCGGTAGCCTCCTTGTTAACTCTCGTGTTGGCGAGACCTGTGGCGACGCAGGTTGATCCCGACTATCTGCCGGAGAGTCTCAAGCCCGACATTTCGGCCGCGGTGGCAAAGGAGTCGGTCAAGAGCAAGCTTTCGGCGGCGTCTGCAAAAGCTGACGCCGAGAAGAAGGTTCAAAAGGCCGAAGCCGACCGCGACCTCAAGGTCAAGGAGGCAGAGCTCAATGCTGAGCTCAAGGTCGAGAAACAAAAATCTGCCTCAAGGAAAGAGGCGGATGACGCGGTCAAGGACCTCAAGGAAAAACTCTTGGAGCAAAAGAAGGAAATCCAAGAGCAGCTCGACAAGAGGTTGATGGCCGACATCAAGGAGGATGAAAAGAGAAAAGCCTCTAATTCACTTGAGTACAAGGAAGTGCTTAAGAGGATTGAGCGCGAAAAAGAGCCTCATGATTCGTGGCTCGCCAACGAGGACGCGCGAAACGAGAGGGATCTGGAGGATATCAAGGACGCTGAGGATAGGCGGAAGAAGGGCGCCAAGTACAATACTTGGCGCCAAAAACAAATTGATGCGTTCGAGAAACGCATCGCGCCTCTTGAGAAGAGGCGCAAGAAGCTAATCGGGGAGAAGTGACGCAAGATGCGTCATTTCTCTCAAAGCCCTGCGGGTGACTGCAGGGCTTTTTTGATAGTTTAAAATATGGTAGTATTTTAAGGTATAGGGGCGTGGTGAAATGGTATCATAAGGGTCTCCAAAACCCTTGGTCTGGGTTCGACTCCCAGCGCCCCTGCCTTCGGTCGCTAAAGAGACCTTCGGCAGGCAGGTCTGCAATTATGAAAAATATTTTAAAAATGGCTTTAACGATGCCAGTGATAAAAAATATTAAGAAATACAAAAAAATACTTTTGGGGCTACTTATTTTCTTTGTAGCTGTTTTTGTGTTTGAAACTTTCATACCAAATTCATTGTTTGCAAAAGAAGCTATTACTTATGACGTTAAAAAAGGAGTGGGGGGTGAAGATGTTGCAAAAGATTTATACGAAATAGGAATAGTTAAGAGTCCATTCTTTTTTAAGTTGTATGCTGTTTTGACTGGAAATCACGGTAAAATACAAGCAGGAAAATATGAAATTTCTCCTTCAATGAGTACAGCAGAAATTATAAAAAAGATGGCTTTAGGGCAGACTATTAAAGAGAGAATTACAATTTTAGAGGGTTGGGATTTAGAAGACATTGCCAAGCACCTTGAATCTAGAAATTTATATAGCAAAGAAGATTTTTTTTCTATAACAAATCAGGATTTTTCAAATGAGTTTGCTGTTTTAAGCGACAAGCCCAATGCAGTTAGTATTGAGGGCTATATTTTTCCTGATACCTACTATGTTTCTTATGAAGAGGGAATTGACGACTTAATAAAAACAGCTCTAGCAAATTTTAACTCAAAGTTGGATGAGCAAATGAGAAGCGATATTATTTTGCAGAAAAAGTCTGTGTTTAAAATAATTACCATGGCATCCATTTTAGAAAAAGAGGCAAATAATTATAAAGATAAAAAAATTATTGCAGGAATATTGTGGAAGAGAATAGAAGAGGGAGTACCATTACAAGTTGATGCAACCGTTAATTATGTGACAGGCAGAAGCGATCCAAAAGTAGCGATTAAAGATACTAAGATAGACTCACCATATAATACTTACAAGTATTATGGTTTACCAAAAGGGCCAATTTCAAATCCCGGACTAGAGAGTATTTTAGCTGCAATCTATTCAGAGGATAGCCCATATTGGTACTATTTATCAGCTGACGGAACAGGGGAAACAATTTATAGTAAAACATTTGATGAACATCTTGATGCTCAAAGAAAGTATTTTAGGTAATATCAAATATTGACATTTTGTTTGTTTTGAGTATAATTACTTTATATTACATAATTCCGTAGACAGTGGGTACTAGAGGTATAAATTATGACTTTGAGTCATAAGCCCGCCGAGGATAAACACCATTTGATGTTTATTTGTCTGCGAAAGCAGATTTTTTAATTACCTAAATCTAATTATCAATTATCAAAATTCAATTATCAATCAATTTCCAAATTATAAAATTATCAATTGAAAATTAACTCATTGATAATTTATTGAAAATTGTAAATTGTAAATTTAAAATTTACTATTATGGCATTAACTAAAGAAAAAAAACAAAATAATTTAAAAGATATTAAAGCAAATATTGCAAAGCAAAAGTCAGTAATTTTTGTTGACTTTTCAAAGGTTGCATCTAAGGATTTATTTGATTTAAGAAAAAAATTAAAAGAGGCTGGATGTAATCTTAAAGTTGGTAAAAAAACATTGATTAGAATAGCTTTTGGTCAGTCAAATATTTCTTTCTGGAATAAGATAAAACAAAGTATTCCGGGTCAGTTGGCATTAGTTTTTGGAATTGAAGATGAAATTGTTCCTGCAAGAATTTCAAATCAATTTGCAAAAACAAATGAAAACTTCAAAATTCTAGGAGGAATTTTTGAAAAAAGATTTATCAATAAAGAAAGAGTTTTGGAACTGGCTAGTATACCTCCAAGAAATGAATTGTTGGGAAGATTGGTTGGTTCACTTGCTAGTCCAATGGCAAGCTTTGTAAGAGTATTAGATAGGGTTAGAGAGAATAAAGAACAAATAAAGGTTTAATATAAAATTTAAATAATTAAAAAATATGAGTGAAGAAACAAAAGTAGACGTGCCAGCCAAGTTTGAAAAACTAGTTGGAGAAGTAGAAAAATTGTCAATTGTAGAATTGGCAGAATTAGTAAAAGTATTAGAGAATAAATTTGGAGTATCAGCCGCCGCTCCAGTGGCCGCAGTAGCTGCTGCAGCCGGACCAGTTGAAGAAAAGACTTCTTTTAATGTTGAATTAAAAGAAGTTGGAGCTCAAAAAATTGAAGTTATTAAAGTTGTCAGAGATGTGACAGCAAAGGGTTTAAAAGAATCAAAAGACTTGGTTGATGCAGCCTCAACAGCTCCTCAAATGGTAAAGGAGGGAGTGAAGAAAGAGGAAGCAGAAGAAATAAAGAAAAAGTTTGAGACAGCGGGAGCAAAAGTAGAGATTAAATAATTTTATCCAATAAAAAAAGGGGCGAAAGCCCTTTTTTTATTGGTTGACATGTTGCTAAATTTATAGTAATTTATTAATCAGATCATTGACTAAATTAGTTTTACGGGGAGTTTTTCATGAT
>VGLO01000027.1 GCA_016866675.1 Candidatus Staskawiczbacteria bacterium
GGGCTGTCGTTTTTTGCAATATTATTTTTTAAGTATTCTTCTATCAAAACAGAATACTGCCAATCTAATTCATTTGCTCTCATAAAATAAAATGGCTCACCTGTTGATCCTGAAGTTGAGGTAAATACTAATGGTTTTTTTAAATTTCCTTCCCAAGATAACTTTTCAAGGGAATAGTTTCTCAAATAATCTTTTTTACTTGTTAAGGGAACTTTTTTTAAATCATCCCAACTCACAACTTTTTCTGCATTTACTTTTCTTTTATTCAAAAAGCTACTATAAGCTGGGACACTAAAATAGGCTTGATGAAAAAGCTCAAGAGATTTTTTTTCTTGAATACCAGACCAGAATTCCGAATCTTCCTCTTTTATTTGCTTAATTATTTCTGAAGAATCTTTATTCATAAAAGTTATCCTATAAAATTTTTTTCTGTTATTTGGTCTGCAACCCTGTGCGGAGATTTATTAATTTTTTTTGCAATAGAAAAAACTTCATTTACAGTGTTTTTTACTTTTTTTATTCTTTTTAAAACCCTATCTTTATTGTACCCCCCTTTTTCAAGTTCATCTACTACATTTATTAGACCCCCCGAATTTGCAATATAATCTGGAACATAGTAAATTTCGTGGCGAAACAGCCAGTCTCCAACCTCATCATCTGATAACTGGTTGTTTGCCCCGCCACAGATAATCTTTGCCTTAATTTTTTCAACATTTTGAAGTGAAAATTCACCTCCCATTGCGCAAGGAGAATAAACGTCAACATCTAGAAAACTTATTTTATCATTATCAACAATGGCAACGCTTGGCGCTATTTTTTTTACATTTTCTAAAGCCAAGTTATCAATATCTGAAACAAAAATTTCTGCACCCTCATTTGATAACAATCTAGCAAGTTCAGATCCCACTTTTCCAACACCCTTAATTGCAACTTTAATTCCCTTTAGTGATTTTTTCTGAAAAACAAAATTAACTGCTTCCTGTATTGCGTAAAAGGAGCTCAAAGAAGCATATGGAGAAGGATCTCCGGCCAAATCCGGCTTTCCAATAAAATAATCAGAAACATCAAGCATTAAATTAATATCGTCTTGAGAAATTCCAACATCCTCTCCTGTGCAAAAAGAACCCTTTAGAGACTCTACCTCTTTTGCGTAAGCCTTCAGCAAGACATCTGTTTTATCTTTCTTTGGGTCTCCAATTATCACCCCTTTAGCACCACCGTAAGGCACACCAGCAATAGCGCATTTATATGTCATTGCTCTTGAAAGCCTTAAAACATCAATAATTGCCTCACTCTCTGACTTATATGGAAACATTCTGGTCCCACCAACTGCAGGCGAACCTAAATTATCATTATGAATAGCTATAAAACCCTTTAATCCGGAATCTTTGTCGTTAAATTTAATAACCTTTTTATGATTATCAAACTCTCTAAATATTATTAATTCTTTATTTTCCATATTTTTATATAAGAAGATATTTGATTTTAATAAACAACAATCCGCCTAAAGCGGATTAATTTTAAAATTATTTTCTTAAAAGTAGAATTAAAGCCGCTCCCCCGGCCTTTGCTTCTGAACCAGTCACCCTACCAACATAAGTGTCATAATAATAAACACTGCCGTCGTCAGCAACTTTGCCAACACAGTTTGAGCCAGAATAAATATCTCCGGTGTCATAATATTTTCCCAGAGTGCTTCCTGAAGCATTTTTGACTTCTCCTCCACCTAAGACTTGTCCAATTATTTTGTGAGATCCATCAAAAACATTACCATCTGGGTCAATTTCTCCCAATTTTGAGCCAGAAGAACTTATTATTTTTGGCATATTTATTTACTGTTTTCTGATTTTGCAAAATAAAGCAAAACTAACGTTTGGGCAAAAGATGTAAATGACATTAGTGGCAAAGTAATATAACCAAACTTCATAACAAATAATTTAGTACATGATGCAGAATAACCAACTACAGAGCAAGCCAACCCCTCAATCAAACCAGTTTGCATGAAGTAATGATAAATTGCCAACATTACCCCAATCGCAGACAAAGTCATTGCATATTTGATAACACCCTTATCTTTCTTAAATAGAGCAATAATAAGCAAAATCACCAATGGATACATAAATATTCTTTGGTACCAGCAAAGATCACAAGGATCATAGCCGGCAACTTCAGAATAAAAAAGACTTCCCAATGTGGCTGCCAAAACAGTTAAAAAGGCTAAAAACAAGCCATGTTTTGATATAAATTTACCAACACCCTTATCATCTTTTTTAATAAAAATAAAATAAGCAAAAGAGAGCACAATAAATATTTGTGAAATAACAGTTAAAATAGAAAGCTTCAAATCTACAAATTCAATTAGATTCATATTAATTTGGCAACTGACAATTTGTTTTTTCAGATAAAGCTTGAAGTGACATTTCGCCCCCCACTCTTGAACTGTCAACAAATTCCCATGTTGGATAACCTTCAATATTTGCGTCTTTGCAAACTTTCAACTGTCCCTTGCCATCTGGAGTTGAACACTCAATATATGGCAAAAGTCTTTTTGCACTTCCGAATTCTGCTTTTTGGTTTTGACAGTGTGAACACCAAAAGGCTCCATAAAACTTCGCTCCACTGTCTTTTATGCATTGAGCAAAGGAGTCTAATTTACTTGGTTGATAATTCTGCCACAACCAAATACCAACTATACCAGCAACAACAACTACAATTAATAATATTATTCCAATTTTTACTTTATCCATACTTTATTGATTATTATAATACTAGCAGAGAGAGGTATATAAGCACTGTAATATTAATATACCACCCAAGCCACGCATTATATAAATTTATATTAATAAATTTCTATATGAGACTGCTTTGATTTTTTAATGATTCACCCAGAATAAGTCTTCTATATGCGCAGTGCTGACATTTTTGACTTGAATCTGGCGCATCGTCTGAATCAAGGCATTTTTTAATTGCAGTAATAGTTTTTTCAACCCAATCTGGTTTCCCAACATATGGCAATATAGTTGTTTTAAATTCTAATTTATCGTTAAATGTTTTACCGTCATTTTTTAATCCATTAGCGTAAACAAAATAACCCGTACTAGATACTTCAAAGCCAAGTTGTCTAAAAATCCATTGATAAACTTCCATTTGTCTCTTATATCCCTCTTTGTACTCACCATCTAAAGAAACTTCCCCATTAGTACTTGTTGATTTGTAATCAACAATGTAAAGCTCATCTGACTTAGTACTTTTCCAAATATCGTCAATTATCCCACAAATATTTAAATTTGTTTTTTTATGCAAAAAAGAAGCACCAACTTTTCTATTTACATCATCTCTCCATATATATAAGTCAGGGTGCCAGAAAGGGATGGCATCCAAACCATATTTTGCCATTAATGTGTGAGGTTTTTTTTGCTCTCGAAATTGATCAAACTCATTTTTTAAAAGCGCATCAACCGCACTATTCAAAGACCATCCAGGCATATCTGGCCGAGAAATACCCAGTCTTCTATCTAAATAAAAACAATGTGGACATTCCAAAAACATATCAATTTTTGACCTTGAGACATTGAATGGAACAGGAGAATCTGGGTTATATAAATTTGACCTTCTTTTTTGTAATGCCATTTACTTAAAATTTATCCAGCTATTATTTTTTAAAAAATTCTTGTAGTACTGACTGGCAATTGGTTTTACGCTTCCAAAGTATTTGCTATTTAAAGCATCTTTACCATAAGGCACCTCTGCCTCCCCAGATAACTTAACAAAAGCTACTTGGGCAATTGGCATTTTATAGTACAACTTTATTGGCAAATTTGCCAAGTTGTGAAGCTCTAAAGTAATTTTTAGGGTATTCCCTGGGTCAACATAACCTGCCGTTGCATGAACAATCAAACCAATTCTTCCCAAAGACGACTTTCCGTTTAACTGTACTACCATATCATTGGGCACGCCAACTGTTTCATAAGTCATTCCCAAGGCAAATTCTCCGGGATGTAAAATAAATTGCCTATTTTCATCTATACTTAGGGCTTCCATCATTTCATCAATTGGGTCTTTTGGGTCAATGCAAACATTGTTTGTGTTTTTAAAAACCAAAAAATCAGCTCCAAGATGAACATCAACCGAAGCAGGTTGAATTGAATCAGGAAACAAAGGGTCAATTTTTATATTGCCTTCTTTTAGCCCTTTTTTAATGTCTTTATCAGAAAGTATCATATTTATTCTGTTATTTTGCCATCAAACTTATCATCTGCATCAACCATTGCCTCCTCTTTTGTTTTGTGAACTGTGCCATCTCTATGCTCTGGAGTAGAATATATTGTATAAAGCTTCATTTCTCCCTCGTCTGAATTAACAACATTGTGTTTTGCACCAGCTGGCACCACAATTGCAAAGTCATCTTCGACTTCATAAACAATGTCATTTAAAATAGCTTTTCCTTTGCCTTTTTCTATTCTTAAAAACTGATCAACTTCGTGTATTTCCTCACCAATATCTTCATTTGGTTTTAAACTCATTAAAACTAATTGGCTTTTTTGGGCGGTGTAAATGACTTTTCTAAAATTATCGTTTTCTAAAGTTTCTTTTTCTATGTTTGAGATATAGCCTTTCATATTTTTTTTACTTAATGAGGTTATTATAAGTTAAAAAGCCAAAGAAGTAAATAATTTACATAAAAATAAAAAGGGCTTATATTTGAGCCCCGTTTTTTCAGTATCTGACAAACATTTCTACTTCAATGTCCTCATTCCTATAAGGACTTTTAACAATATTTTCAATTTTAGCTCCCAGAGTTTTTTCATAAAGCACTTGAGCTCTGACATTGTCTTTTCCTGTCGTAATTTTTACTGTTTTTATCTTACGGTCACTTTCTTCAATGTCTTTTTTAATATTCTGAAAAGATGACTTAATAAGAATAGACCCAACTCCCTTTCCTCTAAAGCTCTCCTTAACTGCTATTTGTTCTAATTCTAAATAAGCTTCAGGCCTAAAACCTCCGTGTTCTACCCAAAGAATATATCCTGCAACAATACCATTATATTTTGCAATATAGTATTGCATTCTTGGACGAGCGGCAAGATTTGCACAAAGCCACCTTGTAGCATTAATCTTATTTTTCATTCCAGAAAAACTTTCTTGAGCTATTGCAACAACGGCTTCAAAGTCTCCTGTCTTATGACCTTTCCAAAAACTTTCTACATAAATTGATGCATCATTTTTCATGACCATCTCCTTTGACAAAGATCAAAAACTCCAAGTCAATATAACAAATTAAATAAAAATTGCAAACAAAAAGCCCTAAAAAAGGGCTTTTTGTTTTTTTACTTAGCAACAGCAACAGCTTCCAGAAGAAGCACATTTGCACATACCTAATTTATCAACAAGTAAAGATAATCCAAGCAATATTACAATTACAGGCCACATTACGCTCACTATGTCCCAGCCTATTATTCCCCAGTATCCCATAGAAAAGGTTACTCCAAACAATACCACCAAAAAGGGTATAAAATTATGGTGAGAGCATTTACAAATTTCTTGCATATTATATATAAAATTTAATTAATTATTTTTAGACCTTTTATTTAACTACATCCACATGACAACAATAATTGCCATTATAAAAATTAATACAAATTGATAAACTACATTAAAACAATAAAGACTCCATGACCTGTTTTCCCATAATACAGACCCCATTGAAATTGTAGCCACAAATCCCAACCAAACCCAGAAAGCAAGTGTAAACGCTCCACCAAATCCACTAAGTCCTAATAATCCAGCCAACATGGCAACAACATAGGCCATTACAAGGTTTGAAATAAACCCTAAGGCCATGGCTGTCATTGGCTTCATTTTCATTGAAGACATATTTTCTTTTGTATAACCCATTAGAGTCATCCATTTTTTTCCAAAAACTGGCCCGTACCACGCCCAGCCAAAAAGAAATGATACAACAGTTGCCACAACAACCGCTAAATAATTTACCTCATATAACATAAATTTTTCCAACTTAAACTATTTTACTAGTTAAAATTGGCAATTAATAATATTTTTTAATTATAACACAAAACAATTACTATTTGTTGTCTGCCCAGTTTTTATACTTTGCCTTTAACTCCTTTATTTTTGTCTCACTTAAATTATAGTAAATTAAAGTCCAATCATCTGCAATTCTTTCTTGGGCCACACTCAAAGCTATGTTTCCTTTGCAAACTTCCTCGCGTAAATAGTTTCCTGTAATATTTTTTTCGTAAAATCCGGGAAAGGGCTCTGCTGACTTAGGCCATAAATTTGAAATATCATTACTTCCCCCAAGAGCCAAAGGTATTAAATGGTCTATCTCGTAACTTCCAAATTCAACGGGATACTCAATTCCATATTCTTTAAATATTTTTTCTTTTAAATCTGTTGAAACATTCCTTACAGTTGAAGAATATCCAGAAACACATATTCTTTCTTTAATTGCATCCTCAAATACATCTCCGGGAGTACAATCTTTGTCTGGCAAGGGACCCTCTGACTGACAATTTGCCTCTTGTGTCCTACTTCTCAAATAAACAATGCCATTTTCTCCATCCAAAAGAGCTGATAATAATCTCTCTTTTGTAATTTCTTTTTTGTTATTTTCTATGTAAATTGGATACAAAACCATTAAAACCCCTATCAAAAAAACAAAAGATACAATATTTTTTAAAATTCTCTGGCTCATTTTAACTAAAGTTTAAAAAAGATGAATTAATTAAAATTTAAATAACTAAATATCAACATAAGAGTTAAAAATTTAGTTTTAACAATTTAATACTACTACAACTTGAAAAAAAACTACAATTTAGTATGATGTACCTAATTGCCACACACCCCTTTGGGTATTGGCAACTTGAAAATTTATTCCCCTGTAGCTCAGCGGTAGAGCGTCTCGCTGTGAACTTCTCTTTTATGAGCTATAATTATTTATATGGCTGATAAAAGAAAATATGCCGACAGAAGAGCGGAGCTAATCAAAGCAGTCGCCAAAAGGCGACGCAAGATTAAGCTCATGGCAATTGAGTACAAAGGAGGGCAATGCCAAATCTGTAGGTATGACAAATATCCAAAAGGGTTAGACCTTCATCATGTAGATCCCAAAACAAAAGAATTTGGAATCGCATCAAAAGGTTACACTCGATCTTGGGAAAAAGTCAAAACCGAACTAGATAAGTGCATTCTCGTTTGTGCAAATTGCCATAGAGAACTCGAAGCCGGCATTACGCAGCTTCCTTGGGAAACCAAGGATGAAAAACAAGGTGAAATCGGTGAAACCCTAAATCGACAAAGTCGATTGGGCAATACCGAGCCAAGCTTAATTTCTCTTTATAAAAGTAGAATTAAGAAGGTGTAGAGACTATCCTTTTTAGGAGTAGCCCCCATAAATGGGGTCAAAGCGCCTTGCACCCAATTAAACGGGTGATGATATAGTCCACGCATCGTGGAAACACGAGAATAAGTGTAACGAGAGGGTCGTAGGTTCGAATCCTACCGGGGGAGCCAAGAAGGACGAGCATCAGCGAAAGCTGGTGCTTTTCCTTTTTTAGTGAGTATTTGTGAGGAGATTTTATTGTCGGTAGAGGTTCGAGCCAAAACTAATTCTTTTTCTACTTCGCCTACATTTCTTTTTTAACTGGTTTATAAACGGCATCAAACATAACCAATAGCTGCGCTGCTTTTTCCAATGCCAAATCATCGGAAATGTCTTCTCCGGTTTCCGCTTTCCAGATTTCTTTGAACTCTTGTAGTGCTTGTTGATTCAACATAAAAGCCCGCTATTGGCTTGGCAGGTTTCCACTTGGAAATTGGCGACCTGCAAAGCCAGCAGAGGGCTTTACACAATTTTCCAAGTGGAATCCTCGCCACGGGCTAAATAAAAAACTGCCCGTAAAATCGCAAAACGACTCCTGGATAGTTATTCCTATCTCAGAAAATCGCGGATACGATTTTATTGGCAGTTACGAGATGTTGTAGTCGCCGTTTTCTCTCGGCGCTATGTAACTTAAATTAATTATAACTAGCGGCAATTATTTACTCAATAGTCTTTTTATAAAACTTTGATGATATGAAGAGATGAACTCCGTTATGACTTGTTATAACTCTCTTATGTGGCAAAAATATTTTATCCACAGCCAAAAAACAGGTATGACAATTATTGACCTACAAGTTTTTTAGAGCTAGAATTAAATTGTATGAAAATCTACACCATTCAAGAAGTTGCAAAGCTTCTCAAATGTTCAGAGCGCCAAATCTTTAGGTATTTGGCCAGTGGAAAACCACGGATCAAAGCAGGGTAAGTGGAGATTTACGGATGAAGATGTCCGCACCTTTCTAAATAAGGGACGACAAACATCCAAAGGGAAAAAATAAAACTATGGATAATATTAAAAAACTTACAGAAAAAATAATTGCATTCAGAGATGCTAGAGATTGGAAACAGTTCCATAATCCTAAAGACATAGCCCTGTCGCTTGTTCTTGAAGCCGCTGAGGTTCTTGAACACTTTCAATGGAAGAGCAAGGAGGAAATAGAAGCGTATATCAAGACGAACAAGGGTGATATTGGCGAAGAATTGTCAGATGTATTGTATTGGGTGCTTTTGATGAGCAATGACTTAAATATCGATATTGCTCAAGCTTTAGAAAAAAAGATGGAGCAAAATGAAAAGAAATATCCAATCGATAAAGCAAGGGGTAAGCACACTAAATACAACAAATTATGAGAAATATTTTCCTTGCGCCAAGAAGCAATGAGACCTCTCTTAAAAGATAACGAATGGTCTCATAAACTAAGAATACCATTTATGTCGTGGCTAGCTTCTCTTCCTCAAGAAGAAAAGAAAAAAACAAATAAGAAGTCAGAAATCTCTGAATACAAAGTTTACCCATTTAGCGACCTTTGGTAATAAGGACAAATATACTTGACATTATAACATTTTTATTATATAGTAGATGTACTTTTCATTTAATTACTTAAATCAAGAAAAAGAATGATCAAAAGTCATTCTTTTTTTGTTTAGAAATGATAGAAGAAGCAAAAAAACAAGATACAACAAGTCCAAAATCGCAAGGGTTTGAAGGACTAGGAATTCACCCAAAGATTATGGAGTCTTTGGCGATTTTGCATTTTAAGTCCCCTACTCCAATTCAGCATAAGGCTATACCAGTTGCCATTGAAGGAAAAGATATAATTGGAATTGCTCAAACTGGTACAGGAAAAACTTTGGCTTTCGGAATTCCTATGGTTCAAAGATTATCATCTCTTCCTAACAAGCAAGGGTTAGTTATTCTTCCAACCCGCGAATTGGCGCTTCAGGTGCAAGAAACTCTTCACAAAGTTTTTGGAAAACTTGGCTTAAAAACTGCGGTTTTGATTGGAGGAACAGGAATGGGTTTGCAAATAAAAAACTTAAAACAAAACCCAAATATTATAATTGCGACTCCCGGCAGACTAAATGACCACGTTGCCTCAAGAAATTTGAGTTTACAAAATGTTGCGGTTTTAGTTTTAGACGAGGCTGATCACATGTTTGATATGGGATTTGCCCCACAAATTAAAAAAATACTAACTCTCTTGCCAAAAGAGAGGCAAACATTACTTTTTTCAGCAACAATGCCTCATGAGATTTTAAAAGTTGCAACAACTTATATGCAGCTCCCATTAAGATTTGAGATTGCTCCACAAGGAACAACTGCAGAAAAAGTAGAACACGAATTATTTTTTGTACAAAAAGAGCAAAGAATGCCTTTACTAAAGAAAATATTATCTGAAAGTCAAGGAAGTATTTTGTTATTTTCTCGCACAAAGCACGGTGCAACTAAAATATGCAGACAATTGGTTTCACAAAACATTTCAGCAACAGAAATACATTCAAATAAATCATTAAATCAAAGAACAAGCGCACTTTCTGGGTTTAAATCAGGAAGATACAGAGTTCTTGTAGCAACTGATATTGCCTCAAGAGGAATTGATGTAAAGGGGCTTTCAATGGTTATAAACTATGATTTACCTGAATCAGCTAGTGATTATGTTCATAGAATTGGTAGAACAGGCAGAGCTGGACTTGCTGGTAAAGCCATTTCTTTTGCTACGCATGATCAACGCAGTAAAGTAAGAGAGATTGAAAGATTAATAAGATATGTAATACCTGTTTCACACCCAACAGGAATTGTAGCTGAACCACACATTCCTCAAAAAAAATACGTTCATACAAATTATGCCCCACCAAGAAATAAATTACGCAGAAATTTCCACAAAAAGTATTAATTTTAAAAACC
>VGLO01000028.1 GCA_016866675.1 Candidatus Staskawiczbacteria bacterium
GTAAAATCCCAAATTTCTTTATATAAATCTTCAGGTGTCATTTTAAACCTGCTTCTTCCTTCTTTTTCTAATTTTTTTTCATAAACAACTTGTGTTTCAAATCCGGCATGATCTAATCCCGGTAGCCACAATGCTTTAAAACCTTTCATTCGCTTGTATCTAGTCATAATATCTTCAATAGTAATCACAAGTGCGTGACCGGTATGAAGATTTCCATTGGCATTGGCAGGAGGCATTAAAATAGTAAAAGGCTTTTTCCTTTTGCCCGGAAGTTTATCGGGATTAAAAAAACCGCTGTCCTCCCACAGCTTATAAATCCTGTCTTCTACTTTTTTGGCATCGTACTGACCTTCCATTTATAAGCTTATTTTAACAGAGTTGCTCGGGTTCTAAAATATTGACCAATATTTTATTATATGATATATTATTGAAAGCTCTAACATATCCACCCATTTAGGAGATTTACCATTTTCACAATCACCATCGGGAAAAGTGGCTCCATGATCTATGGCCTTTTCCCTTCAGTAGAAAAAGCCGAGGAATGTCTCAAAAAAGCAGGTTGGAGAGTAAAGGATGATGACTACTGACAACGTAAATTCTATGGACCAGGACACGATTGGCACCATCCTTGGATAAAAGGACGCCGTCGCGCCTACATTATGGGAATACGAAAGGCCAAGAAGCTCGTGGACGTAGAATAGTTCAACCAAACTCTTGCTTTTGAGTAACAAATTCGCATTAGCCGACAGATTCTTCTAGTCGGCTTTTTTCTTGTTTTAAAATATTGACGATACTTAACTTTCGTGGTAAATAAAACCCATTCGCTCATTCACAAACTGAAGGGAGATTTCCATGGGTATTGGAAACGGCAAGTACGTCAACAGGTGGTGGGTTATCGTTTCACCTGAAGAAAGCCATGTATTCTCGGGACTTCGCCGGGAAGCCGAACATCAGCTTATGCAAGCTGATAAACAGGCTATCCTCAAGGGTCCGTATGGATCTTCTGATGAAGCAAACAGCAAGAGCCACTGGATTCCGACAGCACAGCTGTCATAGGAGTTTTCCGTGAAAGCAGAATTCAAACAGGAATTACTGAAGGTCATCAGAGAGTGGTGCGAGCCTGTTCAGAGAGCAAGAACAATCATTGCAGAAAATGTACATCCTAACCTAAGCGAGGATGAAGCAGTAGTATTACTTAGAGAAGCAATGATTGAGGCTACGTGCCAAGGCTTTGTCCAGTTGAAATTAGCCCACGTTACAGCAATGGACTAACCACCTTCACCGAAAGGAGACATCATGCCTTTTTACTTTTGCGATTCAAAGCAATATGAACTTGACACTGGCAAGGGCTTTGGCGGAGGCAGAGAGATTATTGAAGCCTCTTCACCAGAAGAAGCCCGTCAAAAATTCGTCGCCTTGCGAAAAGAAGTCAAAGAAGAACGACCAGGGTATCGACTCCTTCTAGGGCTTTACGGATTCTTTGGCCCTTTCAAAAGAAGAAAAATAGCTCGGGATATCCGGCACCACCACATTAGAAGATATAAACGGCATTCCTTTATGAAGCCTGGTCCCAAGGAAAAAGATTTCGTCGGTGATTGTGCAGCGATGAACTAACTCTGTTTGGAGGATAGAAAATGTTTGTAATCGTAGTTGCTCGTAACGAGAGTGACATGGGTTCTGTCGCAAGTCGATTATTTGACACAAGAGAACTGGCTCACCAAGAGCTAAGAACTAGTGGCTGGCTTCCGATGTTTCCTAAGGGCCTAAAATCTTCTCCTTGGCAAAAGGGAGAGAAAAGAGCTTGGGTTGAAAAAGTGTTTCTAGAGTTATTGGACTAACCTCCAATCCGTAAATTCGCGTTTGCAGATAACTTCTGCCACGCGATTTTTTTTGTCTTGTGAAAATATGAGGCCACCGCAATCATTAACCCGTTATCAGTAGAGAGCTTTGCATCTGGAATAAGATAAGATGCCTTTGGCAATTCTTGTTGTATTTTTTCCCCCAACTGTTTTCTCAATTCCTTATTAGCTGAAACTCCGCCACCCAAAATAACCGTTTTTACTTTGTAGTCCTTGGCAGCCTGAAGTGTTTTTTTGAGTAAAACTTCAATAATGGCGTCCTGTACGCCAACTGCCACATTTTTTACATATTCTTTTGTTAGCTCTTTATCTTTCACCTCATATAACACAGCTGTTTTTAAACCAGAGAAACTAAAATCATAATCTTTACTATGTATCATTGGGCGAGGTAGTTTTACGAGATTTCCTGACCCCTCAGAAGCAATTATTGAAATTATTGGGCCACCAGGATAGCCAAGTCCAAGAAGTTTTGCACATTTATCAAAACATTCTCCGGCTGCATCATCTCTTGTTTCTCCAATAATCTTATACTTTCCAATTCCTTTCATTAAAATGAGTTGTGTGTGTCCTCCTGAAACAATTAAAGAAATTGAGGGAAATTTTATATTCTTGTTTTCTAGAAAATTAACGAGTATATGTGCCTCAATGTGGTTAACAGGAATAATTGGAATATTCCAAAAATATGAAAGTGCCCTGGCCAAATTTACCCCAACCCATAGGCAAGGCTCTAGTCCTGGTCCGTAGGTGACGGCAATTGCATCAATATTTGGCTTTTCATAATTTTCTAAAAACTTTTTGGCTAACTTATAAAGCTCTTCTTCTTTTTTAAATATATCTTTTAAATTTTTACCGTCTAATATTGTAATTTCTTTCTTTTCTTTAAGGAGTTCTGCCTCTTTGAGTGACTCCGTTAAAACAGGAATTATATTTATTTGATGCTCTCGTTTAGCCATCATGGGAAAAACACCCCCATAGTTTTGGTGGATTTGCTGAGAAGAAACAATATTAGATAGAACGTTAAATTTACCTGATTTTTCTTCTAAAATTGCTATCCCCGTATCATCGCAAGAAGTCTCTATGGCTAAAATTCGCATAGGGTATTTATATCTCAAAAGTTGAATTATTTCAATTTTATGTTATAACTTTAGTTATGCCGGCCCACTAAACGGGCTTGGTTCGTAGAACTTACCGCTATCGCCTGCCTGCCGGCAGGCAGGTCTAATGGCTTAATACGAGAGATCATTTTAGCCCTGCAACAAATTAAAATTATACATGCCGCTATCGTCTAATGGCTAGGACACGGCCCTTTCAAGGCTGTAATCGGAGTTCGACTCTCCGTAGCGGCGCAAAAAAAATACTAAAATTTAATATGGATAAAGTAAATTACCTAGATATATCCCGAGCAATGGATGTTAAAAAAAGAAGTGATCGGATTATCTATAGAATTTTTGAAATATTACCCGGGGCATTAAGCTTGGGGACTCTTATAGGAGTCTTTGTTTTTTCATGGCTAATTCCTTCAGCTGTTTCAATTTTTGTGATTTGTTTTTGTTTTTATTATCTATTAAAAATACTTTATTTTTCAATTCACCAAGTAATAGGATATATTAAATCAAAAAAACATTTAAAGGAAAACTGGCTTTACGATTTAAAAAAGCTAAAAAATAAAGATTGGAAGAAAATATACCATCTAGTTATTTTACCAACCTACAAAGAAGGTCCAGATATTATCAAAGAAAGCCTAAATTCAATTATAAAATCTGATTACCCAAAGGAAAAGATTATTATTGTTTTGGCAATTGAAAAAAGAGCTGGCAAAATCTATGATGAATATGCCAAAAAAATTGCTGAGGAGTACGGTAATAAATTCTTTAAATTTTTAGTTTCCGAGCACCCAGACAATGTTTTAGGAGAAGTGGCTGGAAAGGGGTCAAATGTGGCCCATGCTGGATTAGAGGCCCAAAAGCTAGTGAATGTTCTAAAAATTCCTTATGAAGACATTTTAGTTTCCAGTTTTGATATTGATACAAAAGTTTACCCTCAATATTTTTCCTGCTTAACATACTATTACCTAACTCAAAAAAACCCTCTATCTGCCAGCTATCAGCCTGTTCCAGTTTACAATAACAACATTTGGAGTGTTCCCTTTTTTAGCAGAGTAGTATCAACTTCAAACACATTTTGGCAAATGATACAGCAAGAAAGACCAGATAAGCTCACTACTTATTCGTCTCACGCAATCCCAGGAAAAGTTTTTTTTGAGGTTGGTTATCCAAAAAATGTTGTTTGCGACGACAGCAGAATATTTTGGAGAGCTTACTTTGCTTATGATGGAAATTACCACGTTGTTCCAATTTACTACTTGGTTTCAATGGACGCTGTTGATACGCCAAACCTTTTTAAAACAATCATAAATCAGTACAAACAACAAAAACGCTGGGCATGGGGAGTGGCGGAAATTCCCTATGTTCTTTTTGGATTTTTAAAAAATAAAAAAATACCTCTTTCAAAAAAAATAGGCCACACTATTACTTTAGTTGACGGATACTGGTCATGGGCCACAGCCGCCCTTTTGCTTTTTATTTTAGGATGGCTACCAATACTTTTAGGAGGAGATACATTTAATTTTACAGTTATATCATTTAACTTGCCTATTTTAACAGGACGCATCATGAGAATTTCATTGGTTGGAATGTTTATATCTGCAATTTTAAGCACAATGCTTTTGCCTCCAGCGCCAAAGGGCACTAGCATTTTTAAAAAAATATCCATTTTTTTTCAATGGATATTTTTACCTGTGACCTTAATATTGTTTGGATCTTTACCGGCTTTGGACGCCCAAATGAGACTAATGATTGGCAAGCATATGGGTTTTTGGGTGACAGAAAAAGTCAGGAAGTAGTTTTTCAGTAAGCCAAAAACAAAGGAGGGGTCGGGAGGATTGGGTATCCTCCTGTGTGGGAAATTATTAAAAACCGTGGTTTTTGAAAGAAGCGAGCTGGAACCCTAGAATAGGAGCTAGTCCGAGCGAACTCGGGCGATAAGGCGAGCGATGTTTTTGGGTGACAGAAAAAGTCAGGAAGTAGTTTTTCTATTCCAAGTGAATTTTTTCTGAAAATTTATCCACCCTTTCTCTTAACAGGGGGTGGTTTTTTAATTCTGGGTCTTCCTTTAAAATTTCTTTGGCAACTTGCTGGGTTTTTTCAACTAAAAATATATTACCCAGACCCTGCATAGCAATATCTCCAATACCCCATTGACTAGTGCCATATAACTGTCCGGGACCCCTAATTTCTAAATCTTTTTGAGCTAATTCAAAGCCATTATTTGAGGCGACTAGTGCCTTTAATCTTTTTCTATTAAGCTGATCAGGAGAAGTGGTAAACAAAAAACAATAAGACTGAATATCTGACCTGCCAACTCTTCCTCTAAATTGATGTAGTTGTGATAAACCAAATCGTTCTGCTCCTTCAATCATCATAACAGTTGCTCTTGGCACATCAATTCCAACTTCAATAACAGAAGTTGATATTAAAATATCAGCATCGCCATTTTTAAAATCCAACATTATTTGCTCCTTTTCTTTTGGTTTCATTTTACCGTGAAGCATCGCAACCTTTAAATCAGGAAAAACATCTTTTGACAATATTTCGTATTCCTCTTTAACAGCTTTTACGTCGCTAAAAATTTTACTTTTTATTTTATTGTACTGTTGAACCGAAGTTGAATGGTTTAATTCATCTTCATTCGGCTGTTTTATTTCTATTCTGGGACAAATTACGAAAACGCCCTTTCCGCCTTTTACTTCTTTCCTAATAAAGTTATAGGCATCATTCCTTTGAATGGGCTCAACAATAATAGTTTTGATAGGTTTTCTATTCTTTGGCATTTCTTTAATAATTGACAAATCCAAGTCTCCATAAATTGTCAAAGCCAATGTTCTTGGTATTGGGGTTGCTGTCATTGAAAGAAGATGGGGAATTGAACCCTTAGATTTTATTAACTTTGACCTCTGCTCAACTCCAAATCTATGTTGCTCGTCAACAACAACAAACACCAAGCTTTTAAATTCAATGCCTTTTTGAATCAGAGCATGAGTTCCAACTAAAACATCTATCTGGCCGTTTTTTAAATCCTCCAAAAGAGTTTGTCTTTTTGTTTTAAACTCTTCTTTTCTGAAAATGATAGCTTCCTTGCCTGTTAGAAGGCCTACTGAAACATTAAAATTAGACAATAAATCTTTTATAGTTTTGTAGTGTTGGTTAGCTAAAATTTCTGTTGGAGCCATAAAAACAACTTGGTGTCCCTTTTTTACAACATTCAAAGCAGACATTGTGGCAACCACTGTTTTTCCAGAACCAACATCTCCTTCAAGTAAACGCGACATTGGTATTTCTTTTTCTAAATCCATTAAAATTTGAAAACTACACTGTTTTTGTGAATCTGTTAACTGAAATGGGAGTGACTTAGTAAATTTTTTCATTAACTCAGAATCCATTGGGCAAGATACCGCTTTTTTTTGGATAAGCTTGAATTTTTCTTTTAAAATTGCCAATTGAAGCAAGAGAAGTTCTTCAAAGGAAAACTTAGCCTTGGCAGCGTCAGCTGACTCAAATGAGTCTGGAAAATGAACCTGCCATAATGCTTTTTTTGCTTCAAGTAATTTATATTTTTTTAAAACCTCTTTAGGTAATATTTCAGGAAACTTATTATAAAAATCAACCAACAATGGCTTTATAATGTATCTCAACCACCTGCTTGTTAATCCTCTTGTTTCAGGATAAATGGGTACAATTCTGCCCGTATGAGTCATACTATGGCTTTCTGTTAGTTCATCTAGTCTTTCGTGAACCGGATTATTAAAATACAACCCTTCCTTGCCAAGACTTATTTTTCCTGCCAAACAAACAAAGTCATCCTCTTTGAAAGTTTTTGCCAAGTATGGCTGATTAAACCAAACTGCTCTAATTGAACCACTATCATCCTCAATTACAATTTCAACAATATCCATCCATTTTCTGTAGGTTCTTGTATGTTTTACCTCCAGAATCTTTCCCTTTACACAAAAGCTGTATCCAACTTTTACTTTACTAATATCAACAACATCTGAAAAATCCTCATACCTTGAGGGTATATAAAGCAACAAATCTTCAATTGTATGGATTCCTAATTTTTTTAGTCTTTTTTGATAGTTTTGCCCAATCTTTGGAACTAATTCAACTGGAGTATCTAAAGTTAACATATTTATATACTATCTAAAAAATATTATAAAAAAAAGCCCCGTTACTACGGAGGCTTCTGTGAAAGCAGTTTCTTTTGCTTTCGCCATTCGCGCTGCCAGCAATTGTGGCCCAGTGGCTTGCCATTCTTTTCTGCAACAATTCTTTCAATCTTTCCACACTGGCACATGCCCTTATGCTGATCATTATAACAACTGCGGCAGATTGGACCTTCGGCCAATCTTTTATGAACCTGCCTTTTATTGGTACATGAAGAGCACTTTTCCTTGCGATATTCATGATTTTTTGCACACTCGCTGCAAAAGCGCTCTTTAAACTCCTGCTCAACAGGTTTTTTGAATCCACACCAATGACAGCTCTTATCTTCCCTTGAGCTATGGGCATCTTTAGGATTTCTTCTGCCGCAAGCAGGACAACGAATGGGATAGAGCCTTTTGATTGTACGAAGAACTGGCTTCCTTAACTTCTTACATCCAGAACACTGCTTGTGATAAAAGGGATCCTTTTCATGGCATCGCACGCACACAAATCTACCCGTATGATTGCTTTTGTGAAGCTTCCTGAAATTTCTGCATTTTTCATTTTCGCAAATTCCAAGTTTCATGTTTTGCCTCCATTCTGCTTTTTATGTAAAAGAACTATACCGGTGATATTATAACAATAAATAATAAAAAAGTCCTCATAATAAAGTATGAAGACTATTGATATGACCTGCTAATTTCAACTATGTTTCTTGATTTTAAAACCTCTTGAATATTACTTTTTGCCTTTTTTAAGGCATCAACCGCAACCAAATTACCAGTGGCGCCAATTTGTTTGCTTATTGTGCGATCTATCGCATCTGCAATAATTTCAATAGTGGTTCTTTCAATTCCATTGGTATTTTGATCCACATTAACCCCCTTTAAAGAGCACCTAATTGACACATATAAAATAACACAAAAAAAGTTTAAGGTCAAATAAAAAAAGTGGCGCTTTGGCGCCGTTTTTAATTAGTAATTAATTACAAAGAATGGTTTTGGTCTGGTTGCAGAGGCAGTTCTTGCTTTTTTGTATGACCTGAATCAACTTCGTATTTTGTATTTTGTTGCTCAAAAAAGTTTACTAATTCCAAAACATCTGTTGCCGTACTCATCCACTTTGCTGGATTTGTTACGTTATACTGTTTTGGCAAACCCAACTCCTGCAATCTTCTGTCTGCTACGTACTGCACGTACTGATTTACATAATCTGCATTTAATCCCAAGATTCCATTTGGAAATAAATCCTTGTTATAAGCATTTTCTATTCTTACCCCCTCAATAATAAGTTGTCTTATTTCATTGGCAAACTCTTCTGTTAAAAGCTCTGTATTTTCTTCTAAAACCGCTTGTATTAAGTTAATACCAAATTTTAGGTGCAAAGACTCATCTCTTAAAACCCAGTCAATCATAGAGCCAAAATTTCTCAATTGATTTCTTTGCCTAAATGATAAGGAAACCATGAATCCAGAATAAAACCAAATTCCTTCCATAACAATATTAGTTGCCACTAAGTTTCTTATAAAATCTTTTTTACCTTCTGGGGTTTCAATATCTAAATGGTCTTCTGTCATTCTTTTCATGTAAGTCATTACAAATTTTTCTTTTTCAATCATTGAAGGGGTTTCCAAATGCACATTAAATATTTTTTCTCTATCAAAAGGAAAGGTTTCTAAAACATATTCAAAAGCAACGCAGTGATTTGCCTCTTCCCACATCTGCTTTGCCAAATACAAGTGAGCTTCAGGACTTTTTAAATACGGATAAATTCCCAAAGCAATTGACCTGTTAACAATCAATTCGGCAGGATTAAAAAAGGCCATGGTAAACTTTACGGCATGTCTTTCGTCCTCGGTCATTTTTGCCCAGTCCTCTAAATCCTCTTTTAGAGCAATTTCATGGGGAAACCAAGTATTTCTTACGGCTTGATTATATAAGTCATAAGCCCATTGATATCTAATTGGGTGAAGATTTACATCTTCTGGCGAAGCTTTACCTAATATTGGCATATTTTTATTTATTATTTTTTTCTAAATACTCCTTGAAATTTTTGACATATTTTTCTGTTGTATCTTTATTTTCCATAATGAAATTTCCCTGCAATACATCGTCGGCTTGCTCTGCCCAATTATTTAAAAGATTCATTTCATTATCTGATGCCCCACTCTCTGATGTTAAGTTTATTTTTGCTAAAACCACCATATTTAATTCATCATTTGAAATATTACCTCTCTCAGCTAAAAATCTAGCATAATTTACACCATTAGTAATTTGAACCATCGAAAACTTTTTTTCGTACTTTATTTCTCTGTTTTCCATAAATTAAAATTTTATTGGCATCCGTCACAAGTAAAATTTTCTTGTGGGTCTGATGGCATATGAACCTTATAAAGCTTACCATCAATTACTTTTTCTTGGTAGTGGTTATTTAGTTTTTGAGAAATAACTGGTTCAACTTTTTGTTCTGTTTTTTGAGTTTCTATTTTTAAATTTGTATTTTCATTTTGCATTTTGATATTTGAATTTTGAGGTAGTGATATTTGAGTTTGCACATTACTAAAAATCTGCTTTGAAATTTGTTGCACAGGTTCCACTAAAGGTTTTCTATCTAATACATCTGTAATTTTTTCAATAATTGTTTCTTGAGTTTCAACAGAAGCAATATTTTGTGAAGTCTCAATGACAATTGACTCTGTTTTTTTAAAAGCAGATGCAAACCCTGTCTTTCCCATTTGAGCTGATTTATTTACCGCCACGGTACTTTGTTCGGCTCCATGACGAGGCTTCATATGTAAATAATAGGTAGACTTTAATCCTTTTCTCCAAGCAGTAGTGTAAATATCCATGGTTTTTTCAATATCTCTATCCTCTAAATACATATTTCTGGATAATGCCTGATCAACCCACTTTTGAGCACGAGCAGCCACTTCAATGAAGGCATATGGAGAAACAGAAAAAGAAGTTTTGTAAATTTCTCTAATATGAACTGGTATCTCATCAATTGAAGATATATCTCCCTGAAGCTCAATAATTTTACCTTTTACTTTATCCA
>VGLO01000029.1 GCA_016866675.1 Candidatus Staskawiczbacteria bacterium
GCTAAGGTATCTGAAATTTTAGCTCTATTGCAACACTATAAAGAAGTCTATCAAGAAAAAGGAGAATTTCCAGCCATTAACAGCTCATTTGAACACAAGTTGTTCAATACCTACCGCTGCTACATGGACATTGCGAATTACTTTCCTCGAAAATTTACTCAGCATACCGATAACCGAGGCGCTTTTGTAGAAATCGCCCGTCATGGCATAGCTGGACAAACCTCATTTTCAACCACCGTTCCAGGTGTCATTCGAGGCAATCACTTTCATACCCGCAAGATTGAGCGCTTTGCAGTAGTTAAAGGAAAAGCCCTTATCCAACTCCGCAGAATCGGAACCGATGAAGTTCGCGATTTTTACCTAGACGGTGAAGAACCCGCCTATGTTGATATGCCTATTTGGTACACGCATAATATCAAGAATATTGGCGATGAAACTGTGTATACCATTTTTTGGATCAACGAACCTTATGACCCAGCAGATCCAGATACTTATATAGAAACTGTTTAGAATGAAAAAATTAAAAGTAATGACGGTTGTAGGAACACGACCTGAAATAATCCGATTATCAAGAGTCATGGCAGCATTAGATGCAAGTCCCGCCATCGAACACATCACCGTTCATACGGGTCAGAATTATGACTACGAACTAAACGAAGTATTCTACGAGGACATGGGTGTTCGTAAACCAGATTATTTTTTAAACGCCGCGAGTGCAACAGCTACAGCTACCATCGGGCAAATATTGATTAACATCGATCCCATTTTGGAAGAAGTTAATCCAGATGCCTTTTTGGTCTTGGGAGATACCAACTCTTGTTTGTGTGCCATCCCGGCCAAGAAGCGTAAAATCCCTATTTTCCATATGGAGGCAGGCAACCGTTGTTTTGACCAGCGTGTGCCCGAAGAAACTAACCGGAAGATTGTTGATCACATTGCGGATATCAACCTAACTTATTCAGATATCGCCAGAGAATACTTACTCCGTGAAGGTTTACCCGCAGACCGTATTATCAAAACAGGTTCACCGATGTTTGAGGTGCTAAATCACTACATGCCGAAGATTCAATCCAGTGATGTATTAAATCGTTTGGGATTAGAAAAAGGCAAATACTTTGTTGTCTCTGCCCACCGAGAGGAAAACATCAGCAACGACATGAATTTCTTTGGTTTACTAGAATCTCTAAACCAAATAGCTGAGAAGTATCAATTTCCGATAATTGTTAGTACCCATCCACGCACACGGAAACGCCTGGATCAATTAAATCAGGGCAAACCCGATCAATCCGTGTCATCCTCGTACCATCTTCATTCGCTGATCCAATGGCAAAAACCCCTCGGATTCTCCGACTACAACGCTTTGCAAATAAACGCCTTTGCCGTCCTATCTGATAGCGGTACCATTTCTGAAGAATCATCCATTATGAACTTTAGAGCACTTAACATCCGCGACGCCCATGAACGCCCCGAAGCCATGGAAGAGGCCTCTGTAATGATGGCCGGACTCAACCCCGAACGAATCCTTCAAGGTCTAGCCCAAATAGAACGGCAAGTAATTGGCGGAAGATTCGCTAACAACCAAACGCAGCTTAAAAATCACAGTTCAGAGTTCACAACTCACGGCTCAAAGCTGACATTATTCCGACCCGTCTCCGACTACACCATGCCAAATGTCAGTGAAAAAACGGTGCGAATTATATTAAGTTACACGAATTATATCAAAAGAGTTATCTGGGGTGAATAGACTGATTAATAAAGGAATTGAATTTATTAATCAATATAGAGGTTGGAAAACCTCTGAAAAGATTGTTGTTTTTGAGTCGGATGATTGGGGTTCAATTAGAACATCATCGAACGATGCACTAAAAGATTTAAGAAAAATAGGTGTTGATGTTGATAAGTGTCATTTTATGCTCAATGATGCTTTGGAGTCAATTCAGGATTTAGATAGCTTATTTAACGTTCTAGTTAAATTCAAAGATATGCGAGGGAATCACCCTCAATTTACTTTTAATGCGATAATGGCAAACCCTGACTTTCAAAAAATTAGAGAATCAGAGTTTTCAACATTTTTTTACAGGCCATTTACTGATGAATATGAAATTCATTTTTCTCAAAACACTCTTAAAACTTGGCATATAGGTATTTCCGAGGGAGTAATGTATCCGCAATTTCACGGGAGAGAGCATGTGAATACTAAGCGATGGCTTACTGATTTAAAGAATAAACGGAAAGATACACTATTAGGGTATGATCACTCTATGTTTGGAATAAGCGGTCATATTGTAACAGAAAAACGTGGTTCATACCTAGCAGTATTCGATGAAATTGGGCATGGTAGCATATTAATAGAACAAATAATTGCAGACGGTTTAAAGATTTTTAAGGACACTTTTCAATTTTCACCCAAGACATTTATTGCTCCAAATTATATTTGGGGAAATCAAGTTGAAGAGGTTTCGAAAAGATATGGGATTCAGAGTATGCAGGGATCCTCTTCCCAAATTTTACCAACTATTCACGAAAAAAAACAGGGAGTTGTTAAAAATTTTCTTGGTAAAAAGTCTAAGTCACAGATAGGATATCTTATTAGGAATGTACTTTTTGACCCATCTTCAAATTTGAATAAAGATTGGGTTGATTCAGCTTTAAAGCAAATAGAATCATCTTTTAAAAATAACAGACCAGCAATTATTGATACTCACAGAGTAAACTACATAGGTTCTTTAAATCTTAAAAATAGGGAAAGAGGGCTTCAATTATTAAGCGATTTAATAGATGGGATTTTAAAAAGATGGCCGGATGTTCAATTCTCAAATTCTGAGAAACTTGCTGAAAAAATTTATAATTGAAAGAATTCAATATGAAAGTATTAGTAGTAGGTGATTTTTACCCAAATTCCGAACTAAAAAAGCAACTATTAAGTGATGAGCCAAGTAAAATATTTGGTAAATTTCACGATATTATTCAAAAATTCGATTTGGCTGTTGTTAACCTGGAGTCACCTCTAACAACATATGACAAAGCAATAAATAAGACAGGGCCTGCTTTAAAGGCAGATAAAGTATTTGCTGATTTTTTAAAAAAATCGGGATTTAAGCTTGCAACCTTGGCTAATAACCATATTATGGATTATGGCCCAAAAGGTCTTGAAGATACAATAGAAGCTTTAAATGATTTTGGACTGGGTCATGTAGGTGCAGGGGGTACTATAGACATAGCAAAGCAGCCATATATTTATGCTTCTAAGGAAGGAAAAAAACTAGCCGTTTTAAATATTGCTGAAAATGAGTGGTCAACCGCAAAAGGAAATGATCCAGGTGCTGCAGGATTTGATACGGTTTCAAATTTTTATTCTATACAAGAAGCAAAGACTAATGCAGATTTTGTACTCCTAATAACTCATGGTGGTCACGAAAACTACCATTTACCAAGTAAATCTTATAGAGACTTATTACGTTTTTTTGTGGATGCTGGAGCGGATGCCATAGTAAACCATCATACACATTGCATAACAGGTTTTGAAATCTATAAGGGAAAACCAATTTACTATTCAATTGGAAATTTCTTGTTTGACAAAAAGAGTAGAGATTTTACTCATTGGAACAAAGGTATAGCGGCTGAAATTGATTTTTCAGATAATAAGATTAACGCAAGTACACATATTTTTTATCAATGTGTCAATGAAAAACCTTTTGAACTACTGGAAGGGGATATTGCTGATCAAGAGTTAATGCAATTGGATTCATTATCTAATATTATTCAGAATGATGATGAATTGGATAGAGAGCTTCTAAAGTGGATAAGCAGAAGTCAGAAATATTACAATATTAATATTGAGCCCCATTCTATTAGAGTACTCCAGGCTTTGCAAAACAGAAATCTTCTCCCAAGTTTTTGGACGAAAAGAAAGAAAATGTATTTATTAAATATGTTGAGGTGTGAATCGCATAGAGAAATGTTAATCAAAAAACTAGAAAATGAAATTAGCAATTCATAACAGCATCTCTGGTTTCCACCCACGATGGGTTGCCTATTGCGAGAAAAAGGGAATTCCTTATAAACTGGTAAATTGCTATTCCAATGATTTAATAGAGCAGCTCAACGACTGCAAAGCACTTATGTGGCATTTTAATCAGGGCACTCATAAAGACAATATTGTAGCAAAGCAAGTTTTGTTTGCTTTACAACATATTGGATTTGTAGTATTCCCTGATTTTCGTACAGCTTGGCATTTTGATGATAAAGTTGGGCAGAAATATTTGTTTGAGTTAATTGGAGCGCCATTAGTTCCAAGTTATAATTTTTTTGACAAAACAGAAGCCATAGATTGGCTAGAATATGTAACATTTCCCAAAGTGTTTAAACTCCGTGTAGGAGCTGGCTCACAGAATGTTCGCTTGATAAGGAATAAGTCGCAATGTCTCAAAATAATAAACAAAGCCTTCGGCAAAGGCTTTCCTAAGTATGACGCATGGGGTAGTTTAAAAGAACGTTTTTATAATTTTCGAAAAGGTAAAATGCCATTCTTTGAAGTACTGAAAGGCGTCATGCGCTTGTTATATGCACCATCGTATGCACGATTAGGCGGCAATGAGGTGGGATATGTATATTTTCAGGATTTTATTCCCAATAATGATTCAGACACAAGAATTATAGTAATTGATGGTAAGGCATTCGGATTAAAGCGTTATGTGAGAGACGGTGATTTTAGGGCTTCCGGAAGCGGTAATTTTGCCTATGCAAAGGATCTATTTGATGAACGTTGTGTAAAAATATCATTCGAAATCACATCTAAATTAGGTTTGCAAGTTGCTGCTTTTGATTTTGTTTTTGATGAGAATAATGCCCCCTATATTGTTGAGTTAAGTTACGGATTTGTCTCTCAGGTGTATGACCCTTGCGTGGGTTATTGGGATTTAAATTTGGTTTGGCACGAAGGCAAAACCATTAAAGAGGAGTGGATGGTGGATTTGGTTTTAAAACAAATTAATGAATCCTAATAAGAAAAAAGTATGGTGTTCTCTTCATTGCAATCCGTAAGTATTAAGTGCTAAATGGGTGCGCTGGCATCTAAATGGTGTCTTGTAAACTAAACCACACGAGGCAATCGAATTTGCTGATGTATTTTTCAAATTCAAGTAATATTTAAGCGGCTTGAAAACAATTTTAATTGTAATTCCAACACTGGTTGGAGGAGGAATGGAAAGGGTAGCTATTGAGTTTGCAAATCATTTTTCTAATAAACAAGAATTCAGGGTTATAATTTTAATGTATGGAAACAACTTAGGTTCAAGCTACATATTATCAGATACAATTCAAATACTTTATCCGAATAAAAAATTTAATAATAAAAATCGAATAATTAGTGCGCTTAAATCACTTTGGTTCGTCCGCATTTCTGTCAATAAAATAAAACCAGAATATATATTAAGCTTTGGTGAATATTGGAATAATTTTGTTTTATTAGCATTATTGTTCACTAAACATTCTGTATTTGTTTTTGATAGATGTCAACCAGATAAATCTTTGGGCTTTTTTCATGAATCTTTGCGAAATTTTTTGTACAATCAAAGTAAAGGGTTCATCGTTCAAACTAATTATGCAAAGGAGGTTTTTTTGAAAAAATTAAACCACAAAAATATTACTGTAATTCCTAACCCTGTAGATTTCTCTAAAATTAAGAAAATAGATCAGCTAAGGGAGAATATTGTTTTATCTGTTGGAAGATTAATTAAATCAAAGAATTTTGATATATTGATTAAAATTTTTTCGGAACTCAACATAAATGGGTGGAAATTAGTAATTGTCGGCGATGATTTTAATAATCCTGATAGTATTAATTTTCTTAAGGATTATGTAAATGGACTAGGAAGTAACAGTAAAATCGAGCTAGTTGGACATCAAAGTGATGTTGAAAGTTATTATTCAAAAGCCAAAATATTTGCTTTTACTTCAAGTTCTGAGGGTTTTCCGAATGTTTTGATAGAAGCTATGTCTTATGAGTTACCTGTAATTGCCTTTGATTGTTCTGCTGGTCCATCAGAAATTATTCAAAATGGTAAAAATGGATTTTTAATACCACTTTTTGATGAACAAAAATTTTCAGAATCTCTAAAATTGTTAATGATTAATGATAATCTTAGAGTAAAGCTTGCAAAGAATGCAAAACATTTAGTAAAACGTTTTTCTATTGAGGATATCTCAAATAATTTGAAGACGTTTTTATCGAATTCGATTAATTAACATGAAGAATATATTAATTATAGCACCATTAACCCCACCTTACACAGGAAATGCCTTGCCTATAAAATACATTTTTGATAATTATAAAGTTGAACAAGGGATTGAAGTTATTAATTTAAGTAAGGGGAGTTTCAAATCTGGTTTTGATTCTTTTTCAAGAGTGGGTCAAATACTAAAAATTTTACTTAATGTCTTAATTAAGCAAAGGGGAAAGGACTTAATCTATTTAACTGTTGCAGAATCAACATTAGGTAATCTAAGAGATATTTTAATTTATTTGGTAACTTTTTTTAATAGTAAAAAAGTTATAATTCATCTACTTGGAGGAAACTCAATGAAGGTAATACTTTCAAATAAAAAGTCTCCTAGCTTTTGGGTTAATAAGTTCTTTATTAATAGATTAGGTGGTGTAATTGTAGAAGGAGGTTTTCAAGGTGAATTTTATAACAATGTCATTAAATCAACCAAAATTCACATTATTCATAATTTTGCCCAGGACTTTTTGTTTAGCGATGAAAATTCTATTAGAAGCAAATACACGCACGTTAAAACTTATCGAATATTGTTTTTAAGCAATCTTTTGTATGGTAAAGGACATTATGAATTATTTCAGGCTTTTGCAAGTTTGCCTAAGGATTTGCAATCTAAAATCCAAATTGATTATGCTGGTGGTTTTGAATCAGAGACTGAAAAGGATAATTTTTTAAATTTAATAAAATCATATCCACAAATTATATATCATGGACATGTGGACGGTGACAAAAAGGCAAATTTGTTCAAATCAGCACACATCTTTTGTTTACCTACTTATTACCCATTCGAAGGCCAACCATTTGTTATAGTTGAAGCGTACGCTGCTGGCTGTGCCGTAATTACAACAAACCACAGTGGAATTGGCTATATTTTTAAAGATAAAGAAAACGGTATTGAAGTTCAAAAGAAATCTGTTAAAGATTTAGCAGAAGTTTTGATTTCAATGATTAATCAACCAGAACTTATGTTATATTTGTCCCTGTTTAACAATATACAAGCTAAAGAAAAATATACATCAAAGGTTTATCTTTTTAAAGTGAATCAAGTTTTTAAGAAATTTATAAGTTAAGCTATACTTATTTAAACTAATTATGAAAAGACCATATCAAATTTGCAATAAAACTATAATGGACACCTCTGATCCAGATATAGTCTTTGATGAAAGCGGTGTATCCGATTATTACCACAATTATCAAAATAACATCCTTCCAAATTGGTATACTGATGAAAGAGGGTATAAACAATTAATGGAAATTGCAGAGAAAATCAAAAAAGAAGGAAGGGGAAAAGATTTTGATTGTATAATAGGCCTAAGTGGTGGACTTGACAGTTCATTTACTGCCTATGTTGCCAAAGAGATTATGGGAATTAGACCTTTACTTTTTCATGTGGATGCTGGCTGGAATACTGACAAAGCAGTTGGGAACATTGAAAAATTGTGTAAAGGATTAGGTCTTGAATTATTTACAGAAGTAATCAACTGGGAGGAAATGAAGGATTTGCAAAGGGCTTATTTTAAATCTCAAGTTCCTGGACAAGATGCACCACAGGATATAGCTTTCTTTTCGGGTATGTATAAGTTTGCACGAAAGCACAAAATTAAGTATGTATTAACAGGGGCAAATTATTCAACAGAATGTTGCAAAGAACCACCTGCATGGGGCGCTTATCCTGGTATTGATAAGTTTTTAGTGAAGGATATTTATAAAACCTTTGGAAATAATAAACTTAGAACTTTTCCTGTTTTGGATATTTTAGAGTATAAAGTTCTTTATCAAGTAATTTTTGGCATGAAAGTGATCAAACCTTTAAATCTTGTTCCTTACATCAAGAAAGATGCAGAAGATCTACTTTTTTCAAAATTTGGATGGGAAAAGTTTCAACATAAACATCATGAATCACGATTTACAAGGTTTTATGAAGATTTTTGGTTGCCTAAAAAATTTGGTTTTGAAAAAAGACGAGCCCATTTTTCAAGTCTAATACTTACTGGTCAAATGACAAGAGATGAAGCTGTACATCGTATTTCAAAGCCTGAATTAGATGAAAAAACATTAAAAAATGAATTTGATTATGTTGCGAATAAATTAGATTTTGCAGTTGATGAATTGCAAAAAATATTTGAAGGCCCAAATAAAACCTTTAAGGATTATAGGAACAAAAGATGGCTAGTAAATTTAGGTGGTTGGTTTCTGATGAGATTTGGTAACGAAAAACGATTGATGCGATGATAGGCATAATTAATTATGGTTTAGGCAACATCAATGCTTTTGAAAATATTTACAATAAGCTACACATTCCAGTAAAGCAACTTTTTAACCCGGATGACTTTGTAGGTGTTGATCGATTGATATTACCTGGAGTAGGTGCTTTTGACTATGCTATGCAATCATTCAACGGTTCAGGTATGAGAGGTTTGGTTGAAAAAATGGTGTTTGAAAATATGACCCCCATCATAGGAATATGTGTTGGCATGCAAATGTTGGCAGACTCGAGTGACGAGGGATTTTTACCCGGTTTAGGATGGATTCCCGGTATCATACGAAAGTTTGACGAAACTAAAATCCCCTATAAAACAAGAATACCTCACATGGGATGGAATGATATTACTGTTAAAAATGATTCATTGCTGTTCAGTAATTTTGATGTACCTTCCAAATTTTATTTTTTGCACTCTTATTATTTTGATAATAAAGAGAAAAATCATGAGATAGCAAGCTCCTCTTATGGCGTTGAATTTACTTGTGCGGTTAAGTCGAGTAATATTTACGGAGTTCAATTTCATCCTGAAAAAAGCCATAGCTATGGCATTAAGCTACTAGAAAATTTTTCTAAATTATAAGATGTTAAGACCACGAATAATTCCTTGTTTGCTAGTTCATGACAAAGGATTGATAAAAACTGTAAATTTTAAAAGTGCAAAGTATGTCGGTGATCCAATTAATGCTGTACGTATTTTTAACGAAAAGGAATCTGATGAATTGATGGTAATAGATATTGATGCAACTGTAAATAATGAAGAGCCAGACTATATATTAATTGAAAAACTTGCTTCAGAGTGCAGAATGCCATTATGTTATGGAGGAGGAATAAAAACAGTAGAACAAGCACAAAAAATTTTTTCTTTAGGGGTTGAGAAAATAGCCATTAGTTCGGCTGCAATTGAAAATCCAGATCTTGTAACAGATATAGCTGAGAGAGTGGGTAACCAAAGCACTGTCATTGTAATGGATGTAAAAAAGAAAGTTTTTGGAGGATATGAGGTGGTTACCCACAATGCCAAAAGGTCGACTAGTAAATCTCCAATTGCATTAGCAAAAATTTTTCAAAGTAAAGGCGCAGGAGAGATTATAATTAATTCCGTTGATCAAGATGGTCAAATGAAAGGGTATGACCTTACGTTGGCTGAAAATATTAGAGAGGTTATATCATGTCCTCTTACAATTCTTGGAGGCGCTGGCAGTTTGGAGGACTTGGGTAAATTGATTTCAAAGTTTGGAATAATTGGGGCTTCAGCTGGTAGTTTATTTGTGTTTAGGGGTGCATACAAAGCTGTTTTAATAAATTATCCTACACAAGAAGAAAAAGACAAACTGATTCATTATAACTTCAAATTATAAT
>VGLO01000030.1 GCA_016866675.1 Candidatus Staskawiczbacteria bacterium
CGCATGGTACGCCCTGCGGTTTTTTGTTATAATTAAGTAATTAAATCTTAAAAGATATGAACAATCAAAACGATAAAGGAAGCAACCCAAATGATAATTACCCTATTAATCTTGAGGTAAACTACCCTGAAACCAGTTCACGACTACTAGCTCTATTGGGAATACCATTCTTTTTCTTAAAAGCATTACTTCTTTTGCCTCACTTAATCATAATGTGGTTTTTAAATATTGCCTGCGCAATTGCTGCATGGTTTGCTCTTTGGGTGGTTTTATTTACAGGAAAGTACCCAAAAACATTTTTTGACTTTATCTCAGGAGTGATTAGATGGCAAATAAGGTTAAACGCCTGGATATTTGGCTTAACCGACAAATATCCTCCATTTACTCTTTAATTAAATATTATTAAAAAACTAAAATGGAAAAAATAAACCAAGGAGGAAACGCGGTCTATGTGCTTGGCTTAATAGGAGCTGGCATATACTTTTTGAGTCATGCCACAACATTCATGGATGGAGTAATCGGAATTTTAAAGGCTTTGGTTTGGCCTGCGTTTTTTGTATATTATATTTTACAATTCTTGGGATTGTAAATAAAAAACATGAATTGGATAACTTACGCAATATTATCTGCTTTGTTTGCGGCTTTGGTTGCAATATTTGGCAAAATTGGAATACAGGGAGTTGATAGCAACTTGGCAGTAGCCATTAGAACAATTATTATAGTTTTGTTTGCATGGGGAATTGTTTTAATACAAGGAAATATTTCAGATATTTTTAAAATTTCTACTTTCTCTTTCACATTTATTATACTTTCTGCCATTGCCACGGGACTCTCTTGGCTTTTTTATTACAAGGCCCTACAACTTGGAGAAGTATCAAGAGTTGCTCCAATTGATAAGCTAAGCATTGCTCTAACAATTATCTTAGCTTTTATTATTTTGGGAGAAAAACCAAATTTAGGAAACATTACCGGGGGAATTCTAGTGACCCTTGGTGTTTTAGCCACTATTTTTATAAGGTAGATTATAAACTTATCAAATCATCAACTAAATTGACCTATCCTATTTAGTATAATAGTATAATTTTGTATCTGCACTTTAACATTAAAAAAGGAGGTTTACGTGACAAGAGAGAAGGAGCACGTTGAAATACTTTGGATTTCTGACTTGCACCTTGGATCAAAAGACTGCAATGCAAGAGGAATTTTAAGATTATTAAAAAAATACCACTTCAAAAAGCTTGTGGCTGTGGGAGACCTTAGCGAAGGCAAACCAATTGGTAAACTGCAAATAAAAATAGTTGAAAAGCTTAAAAAAATTCACCAGCAAGGAAAACTCGTGGTCACTTACGGCAACCACGACCCGAAAGGCAATGGTGTGTGCAGAGAAATTGGCATTCAAGCAGTTGAAGACTATACATGTTTAGTTGCAGGAAAAAGTATTTTTGCTACTCACGGTGATAAATTTAATGATCTAGGAGATAATCTAAACGATCATGTAATTGATTGGATAATATGCAAGCTAATGGTACTCCTAAAACTTATTAAACTAAGGGGCATTAACTTAGGCATAATAATCATCAAGCTTTGCGCTCAACTTAATGCACTCGAGGTGACAAGAAAGGCCAAAGAATTTGCCTCAAAGAAATATTACGACAAAATTATCTGCGGACACGTTCATGTACCATGTCATAGAATTTTCATGGTAAAAAAACGAAGAATTGATTACTTTAACTGCGGATCATTTTTTGATGGTGAGTCAACATATGTGGTCACTCACGAAAATGGCCACACATACCTTCGCAGTCTATAAGTCTGTGCCACTTTGCCAGACTTTTTTATTATGCAAAAAAATATTTATTGACAAAGATATTTTATGTTATAATGAACGAATATTATTAAATTTTAAAAAATGAAGGGACTAATTAATAAAATTTCAGATAATAAAATAGCTCTATATACAGCTGTAGCCTTAATTATTATTGGAGCACTTGCAGGGTATAGTTATATTAACAAGCAAACAACAGAATCTGACACTAAAATAACTGAAGATAATAATACCATTCAAAAATCAGAAACTCCAAAGTCAAATACTGGCTCAAGCAATAGTAACTTACCAACACAAAACATTTCATACAGCCAAGCTACCAAAACTTACTTAAACAAATCTATCCAGTTTGATGAAAATTGCCTAGCAAGTCCTAGTTATGGCTCTTTTAGATCAGGTGAAAATATAATGCTAGACAACAGGGGTAGTAACACAAGATCAATTTATCTTGATGGCAAAGAATACAAGATAGGTGCCTATGATTTTAAAATCGTTAATCTAACGACAACTTATCCCCTACCATACACAATAATGGTAGATTGCGGAAATGGAAAAAATAACGCAAGAATTCTTCTTCAGCAATAATTAATTTTTATAAATAATATTATGAAAAAATACACTTTAGTTGCAATAATTTTTTTATTATTTTTTGTAATAGCAGGGTTTTGGATATATAAAGCAAATAACAATTTGGAAATTGAAAACCAAAATCAAGTAATTAATGCAAAAAACTGCACCTACATTATTGATAATAAAGAATTTAAAGTAACTAACGGTTTTTCAGAAGAAATTATTGAGATAGATTCTGCCTCCAAAATAACAACTCAGTACTTTGGAAATGAGGTAAAAGATGATTTTAATGGCGATGGACTTAAAGATGCATCATTTATTATCACGCAAAACTCAGGTGGAAGCGGAACTTTTTACTACATTACAACTGTTTTGGGAAGCAACAAAAAAGAATGCATATCAACAAACTCAATCCTCCTTGGAGATAGAATCGCCCCACAAGTAACAAATTATATAAATGGACAAATCGTGGTAAATTATGCTGACAGAAAAGAAGGAGAACCAATGACAACCAACCCATCATTGGGAGTTTCAAGATATTTTACAATACAAAATTATAGTCTTATTGAAATTAAAAAATGAGCTTTCAATCAATTAACAGGACAATTGGGTATTCTTTGTTAATAGTAGGCATGTTATTAATAGTAATTCCCTTATTTCAGGTTTATAATATTTTTATTAACAAAGCAGGTGCTCCAGAAATAATAAAAACACAGCAATCTAGACTTAATGAAAATGTAAACGCCCTAGACATGCAAAAACAGGTAGAAAATGCCTTAATAAAAATTATCCCCATAGACCCTGTTATTAAAACAATAAACTTGATAATTTGGTTTATTTTACTGGCAATTTTTATGTTTGGAGGGAAACAAATCGCTTCAATTGGCATAATGCTTCTGAAGATACCTAGTTAACAAAAAAATCCGCCTTTCAAGGCGGATTTTTTATTATGTTTTAATAATAGTCTTTTATTTTTTTGAGCTCTCTATGTTTTCTTAGCTTCTCAATTGCTTTTGCTTGAATTTGTCTTATTCTTTCTCTTGTGACACCAAACTCAGCTCCGGTTTCTTCAAGAGTATGCATTACTCCATCTTCTAAACCAAATCTCATTTCCAAAATTTTTGTTTCTCTTTCTGAAAGTTCACTTGAAATTTCATCTAATCTTTCCTTTAAAAGATTCCTTGAGGCTTCTGTGTTAGGTGCAATTGTTTTATCATCTTTTATGAATTCAGCTAAAATACTATCTTGCTTGTCTTTATCTTCTCCTATTGGAGTTTCAAGTGAAACTGCCTTTTGGGCAATTTTTCTTATATGATGGACCTTATCTACCTCTAGTCCCATTTCAGCTGCAATCTCTTCAGCTAACGGCTCTCTACCAAGCTCCTGCAATAAGTTTTTTCTTATCTTTGTATATTTTGAGATTGTTTCTATCATGTGAACAGGAATTCTTATGGTTCTTGCTTGGTCTGCCAATGCTCTCGTAATAGCTTGTCTAATCCACCATGTAGCATAAGTTGAAAACTTGTATCCTTTTCTCCAATCAAACTTTTTTACTGCTTTAAATAAGCCAAGATTTCCCTCCTGAATCAAATCCAAAAGAGTTAAGTTTGGAGACCTACCAACATATTTTTTAGCAATTGAGACAACTAATCTTAGGTTTGCTAAAGCCAACTTGTCTTTAGCATCTTCTTCTCCCCTTTCAATTCTTTTTGCTAATTCCTTTTCTTCTTTTGCAGATAAAAAGCTAGACCTTCCAATTTCCTTCAAATACATTTGTATCGGGTCAATCTTTCCAAGAAGTATTTTTTTCTGCTTTTTCTCCTTCTTTACAGAAGTATCAAGAAATTCTGTGGCCTCCTTAATCTCAACGCCTCTTTCTCTTAGTAAGTCATAAGTTTCTTCCAGTTCCACAATATTTCTTTCTATGTTGGGCATTGCGTATAAAATCTCTGAAGTAGTCAAAAATCCCCTCTCTTCACCTTTTTTTACAATAGAGTCTATTTGTTCTTGAGTCACCTTAACTCTCACAACAGCCTTTACCTTTTTAGATGACTTTTTAGGTTTTTTATTTATTTTACCCTTAGTAATCTTTTTTTGAGACTTACCAGCCTTTGATTTTTTATTTTTCTTCATATGATTACTATAGTTGTTTTATTAGCTTATTAAACTCTTCTATTAGATTATTAACCTTTTCTTGGTCATTTTGCAACTCAGCTGATCTTATACTCTCTGAGATACTATTTAGTTTGTCCTTTAATTCTATATTTTTTAATTGCAAAAGACAAAGTTTCATCTCCTCTTCTGACTCACCCTCTACAACATAGTCATCTTTTAAAACGAGGGCTGCCACAAAATTTTTGAAATCACTATCGCCTGAAACTACAGATTCAATGATATTTTTGAAATTTTTATCTTCCTGTTCTTTTTCTACTATGTCTTTTGGTAAATATAAAAGACTTTTAACTTTTTTTATAAAATCTCCTATTTTATCTGAAAATAGCTTAAGGTGAGTCTCATCAATAAACTCAACGTGGGCTGGATTTTTAATGACTAATGTTAATATTTTTTCTTCAATCAGCCTTTTTCTTTGATTTTCTGGAATTTTATCAAAAACTAATTCTTCTTTTGCTTCTTTTACTGGCTCTTCAACATTACTTTCATTTACTACAATTTTACCAAGCTCCTCTATTACAACATCTTCTTTCACTTGTAGCATTTGAGAAATTTTTTGGATCCAGTGAGACTGCTCAATCTTATTTTGTAATCTTTTAATTGCGGGTAAAACAATTAAACCAATATCTTTTTTTCCTGAAGGAGAATTTTTATCAAACTTGGCAAAGGCAGAATCAAAATAATAATCCATGATTGACTTTGCTCCAGATACCGATTCCTCCCATATTTTTGAATCTTTTTTTATAATGTCCGCCGGGTCTGACTTACTTTTTCCCTCACCATAGCTTCCAATAATTTTGATGTTAAAGCCTTGCTCTTGAGCCAAATTAATACCTCTTTTTGTTGCAGAATCTCCAGCGACATCCATATCAAAGGCCAAAACAAGGTTATCTGAGTATCTTTTTAGTATAATCAAGTGTTTTTGAGTTAAAGCTGTACCAGAAGAAGCCACTGTATTGTCAAAACCTGCCTGATGGCACATTATAACATCAGTATAGCCTTCTGTCACTACACACTGGTTATTTTTCCTAATTGCGACCTTTGCATTGTTTAAGCCATACAATACTCCAGATTTATCATAAAGAACTGTCTGAGGAGTATTAATGTACTTTGCTGTTTCATTTTGTTGCTTGAAAACCCTCCCGCCAAAACCAACTACAGCTGAATTTAAGTCAAAAACCGGAAACATAATCCTGCCACGAAATCTATCATATGAATCATTTCCGCCAGTTGACTGATTATCCTTTTTAATAGCTAAACCAGCTTTTATTACCTCATCTCTACTATATCCCTTTGAAATTAAGAAGTCCGTTAAACCATTCCAAGTGTCTGGAGAGTATCCAACTCTCCACTTTTTAATTGAATCTTTTGTAATTCCTCTACCCACTAAATAATCTTCTACTTCTTTGCCAATAACACTGCCATCTAACTGCTTTTCAAAAAATTTACAGGCCAAATCACAAATTTCATACAGTCTAGTTCTTTCTGTTCTTAGTTGGGGGTTTTCTTTTTTTAATTCAACACCAGCCTTGTTAGCCAAAATTCTTAATGCGTCACCAAACTCAACACCTTCAATTCTCATTATAAAGTCAAAAATTGATGACCCTGCCCCACATCCAAAACAATGCCACATTTGTCGAGTAGGGCTAACAAAAAATGATGGAGATTTTTCTGAATGAAAAGGACAAACACCTCTGTAATTTATTCCAGTTTTTGTTAATTTGATGTAGCTTGAAATTACATCTAAGACATTGAGTTTATTTTTAATTTCTTCTACTTGAGAGTCCATATATTGTTATTAAGAAATTATGGCATAAAAAATCATAAAATCAAACTAAAAACCGACGCACGCCGGTTTTTAGTCTCTAATTATTTTGCCCTAATTTTTTGAGCAATATCTTTGAGTTCTTCTGTGTTTGCCTTGGGACCCAATTGAGTTGTAATATATCCTGGATATTCATCAAAAAAAACTTTATCCTTTGCCCACATTTCTTTAAATTCTGCCTCTAGGCCATGCATTGGATACAGTTTTATGTGTGCGTGATTAATACCCATTCCCTCCATTACCATTGCCACTCTTTTTACATTCAGCCCTTTTTCAATTATTTTAGCAACACTTTTTGAAGCAAGAAGAAAATTTTGATACATTTCATCTTCCATAGTAAAGACATATGAATCAAAATGGTTTTTAGTTACAACAAGCGTCATTCCTTTAACATTCGGGTTAACATCTAAAATGGCTAGAAACTTATCATTCTCCCATATTTTTTCAGATGCAATTTCTCCATTTACAATTTTACAGAAAATACAATCCTCCATTACTTAATCCTGTAGGTCAAATTAACGCTAATAGTAATTTCTGATTGGCCTGGCTCAATTTGAGGAGCAGGACTACTAGGCATAGACTCCTTTGCAACACTTGCCCCTCCAAGACCATAAGCGTAGTTATAACCTTCAGAGATATTCATTAATCTATCAATTTTTAGACCAGATTGCTTTGCAAGTTTTTCAGCTTTTTCTTTTGCCTGCTCAATTGCTTTTAACCGTGCTTCTTCTCTTACAGATTCAATATCATCAACTGTGAACTGTGGGCTACTTACATTATTTGCTCCAGCTGAAGTCACTTTATCAATAATTTGATTTATATTATCTAAATTTCTTACTTTCACCTCAACCTGCTGGTCCAACCTATATCCGATAATTTTATTGCTTTGCACAGGATAATACATTGGCATAATTGAACCACCTCCTCCATAACCATCAACAGCTCTATCGGATCCATAAGTTGGATATAGATTATATGAAGTTGTCTTAATGTCTTTATCTTCAACACCTAAATCCTTAATTGCCTTAATAACAGCATTCATTTTTTCATTGCTTTTATTTACAGCATCCTGACTTTTTGCAGATTCAGCAGTCACTCCAAAATTAATAATAGCAATATCTGGTTTTGCATAAGCTTTTCCTTCCCCTGAAACATAAATTTCTCTTGGATAATTTTGTGGCAGTGCTTTAAAATCATACATCATCTGTCCAATGATATAAACCACTACTAAAGCAATAACAGCCAGAATAATTTTATATAATCTGTCTGATATGTCTAAGGTATGATTTGTTTCCATACCTGCTTTTATCTCTGTGTTAAAATTTGCTTCCATAATAATGAGCGAGAAAGAAATGAAAATTTTATTTTCTTTTCAATCAAGCAGTTAATTGTATAAATTGTACTATAATCTCTATATTTTTTTATTAAATAACATTAATTTCTATTTTCAACTTCATTCTAACAAAGATGGTAATTTTATCAATACTTAATTCTTTTGAATTGAAACTACTTTTCCATCATCTATTTTGACAATTTTTTGTGCCATCTTAGAATAGGTTTCCTCATGGGTCACCATTATTATTGTCTGACCCTTTTTGTGTAAACTTTTAAAAATTTCTAGGACCGCAGAAGAAGATTCGTTATCTAAGTTGGCTGTTGGCTCATCGGCAAAAAGAATTTTTGGATTATGAGATATTGCCCTTGCAATACTAACTCTTTGTTGTTCTCCCCCAGAAAGCTGACTCGGAAGATTGTTTAACCTATGTCCAAGTCCTACTTTTTCCAAAGCTTCTTTTGCTTTTTCATATGCTTTTTTATTTTCTAATTTCTGCATCAAAATTGGCAGTACCACATTTTCAATTGCCGTTAACTCAGGCAATAGCGCATAATCTTGAAAAACATACCCGCACTTTTGTAGTCTAAAATTTGTTTTTTCCTCTATGGTCATTTGATGAGCATTGTGACCATCAATAATAATTTCTCCTGAAGTAGGCTCGTCTAATAAACTCATTTGGTAAAGTAAGGTACTTTTTCCGGCTCCAGATCTTCCCATAATGGCAATAAACTCTCCTTTCTCGGCCTTAAAATCAATGCCTTTTAGCACTTTTGTTTGGACTTCGCCATCAGCATATGTTTTAGTTAAATTTTTTACCTCAATCATGATTTTATTAAGTAAAATGAATAGAATCATGCCGCGATGTTGGTCTAATATATAAGATACCTTGAGGCCAACTCGAGCGGCGAACCTTATCGTTCTTCATCTTCTAAACTATTTCCTTCCCAAAATTGAATCAAGTGTATTTTGCCTTACAATCATACGAGCTGGAATATACCCTGCAATTATTGTTGAAATTACAAGCAATGCCATGCGAAATAAGGTTTGATCAACAGGCGCCACTAGTATTCCATCTGAAAAAGGAAAATCAATTGGATATGCTTTAAATAACGGTACTAAAAATAAGTAAACCAATCCAATTCCAATTAATGACCCTAAAACCGCATAAAAAACTGACTGAAAAATATAAGAAGCTTCTATAGCCCCACCATTAATTCCAATTCCCTTTAAAATTCCAATGAACTTTTTTCTGGTAATAGCATTTATAAAAATCACAATAAAAATAGTAATTGATGAAACAACTAACCCAATAGAACTCAACACATTCCCTAGTAAGTTAAATGTGTTTACAATATCTTTTAAAAACTTTGGCTGGGCATCAACATAGGTTTGCACTTTTGCTAATTTATCAACACCACTTAAAATTAAATTTCTTTTAACTAAATTTGGATCAATGCCTTTTTCTAAATTGATTGCAATTTGACCCAGGTTTCCATCATCTCTTCCAATAAGTCCTCTGACTTGTGAGTCAACCATATATATTCCCCTACTTACATTGTCAATTTTACTTTTTAATATCCCCTTAACAGTCACCTCTCTTTGTGCCCCATCAATATTTAATCTTAATTTAGTCCCAATGTAAACATTCTTTAAGGTAGTGAAATCAGCATTATCAATTGATAAGTATCTATCAAGAAGGAAATATCCAATCATTACTTTATCATAATCTCCGGGTGCCAAATAAGACCCCTCTAATACATGAGACTCAAGACCAGTCACCTCATCTTCTGCTGAAGGATTTATTCCTATTAGTTGCCCCGAAGCCAAATTTGCCTTATCTGTTTCTTTTTTTGTTTGGTAATTTGCCTCAAGACTCACGCCTTTTGTA
>VGLO01000031.1 GCA_016866675.1 Candidatus Staskawiczbacteria bacterium
TTGTGTGAAATTTGATGACAAAACGTGGCCACTACAGAATTATAAAAAGGATGTCCAAAAGGTCCGAATACGTTCGGTATCACCATACCGGTAATCCTCCCTCCTGCTTTTTTCGCCCAATCTGAAAGCATCAAGCGGCCATCTTTTTTGGATTTACCATATAGGTTATCGCGTTCTTCTTGGGTAGATGAAGAAATGATGATATGTGCTTTGGATTTCGTTCTTTCAAGTGATGCCACCAACTTCTTCACCAAACCCGTATTCATCTCATAGATGACCTCTTGGTCATTATGGCGGTTCAATGCAGCTAAGTGTACAATCACTTCGCATTGAACTACAAATTTGTCTAAGCTTGCATCATCCTGAAAAAAAGAACGATTAAAATTGATAAGCGTAAATTCATCTTTAAAAAGATTAATCGTTTGGTACAAATGACACCCAACAAATCCACTTTGACCTGTGATGCCTATTTTTTTCATTATTTTTTATTTTAGAACGTGGATGAATCTAATCAAACGGGTATTGTCTACTATTAAGTGTGAATAGGTATGAAATATACGCGCTCTAGTCTCACCAATTTATGTTTTCCAAAGACTCTCTAAAATCATCACGCTTAGACTCCTCCAATCCAAAATCTGAAAAAACCATCAGTACACTTCCTTCTTCCAATGGTTCAAATCCGTTGTAATGCCCTCCAGAAATTTCAAGAACCTTGGGTTCCAAATCTATCAGTTGATATTCCATCTTTCCTATTAAATTCATATTTATGGTCTTCACCATAAAACTACCCTTCACAGCATAAAACCATTTGGTTTCTTTCTTGTGACCCTGCCATGCCCTAATGACACCGACTTTTGGTTCAATGCAATACATTCGAACTACTTGAGACATATCGAAGTCGTTTACAAATCGTATTGTTCCCCGCAAGTCGGTATGGGTATTGCCGGTTATAAGCATTTTTAAAATTTTGGGCTGTGAATTTGAATTGTGAAATGATATTGAATAAACCTCAAACTAATTGATGATCTAGATTAGACCAAAAACTCATCCACACTCTCACCAAAAATCTCTCTTCTAACCAATCCCAAGCCACTGATCAACTTTTTTACTCCTTCTACATCTAGACGTTCCGTATTGTGAGAGTGATAATCCTCAATTTTTGCTGCATCTTGTTCCCCTTCTGAGAAATACATCGCATAGTTCAAATCACGGTTATCAGCAGGGATACGATAAAATTCGCCCATATCTTCTGCTTTGACCATTTCCTCGCGTGTACAAAGCGTTTCATAGAGCTTTTCCCCATGACGCGTACCTATAATTTTAATTTCATTATCAGCTTTGGCCAATTCTTTGACGGCTTGGGCTAAATCACCAATGGTCGCGGCAGGCGCTTTATTAACAAACAAGTCACCAGAATTACCATGTTCGAATGCAAACAAAACTAAATCTACAGCATCATGTAAACTCATTAAGAAACGAGTCATATTGGGGTCGGTGATGGTAAGCAGCAATCCACTTTTGATTTGATTAATAAACAAGGGAATCACCGATCCGCGAGAAGCCATTACATTACCATAACGTGTTAAACAAACAGTGGTGTCGGACAAATTTCTTGCTTCTGCAATCGCTACTTTTTCCATCATAGCCTTGGAAATACCCATAGCATTGATGGGATAAGCCGCTTTATCCGTACTCAAACAAATCACCTTTTTCACTCCATTGGAAGCAGCCGCACGAATTACATTTTGTGTACCCTCAACATTGGTTTTTACGGCCTGCATAGGAAAAAACTCACAGGATGGTACTTGTTTCAAAGCCGCTGCATGGAAAATGTAATCTACTCCTCGGGTTGCAGGTTCTACCGAATTGAAATCACGGACGTCACCGATATAAAATTTTAGCTTTGAGTTCTTCAAGGTATTCCTCATATCGTCCTGCTTCTTTTCATCGCGTGAAAAAATACGTATTTCGGCAAAATGATTTGTATGCAGAAACCGCTGCAATACAGCGTTTCCAAAAGACCCCGTACCCCCAGTAATCAAAAGCGTCTTATTTTGTATCATAGTGTAATATTCACTTTTTATTGTGTTTTGATATCTTCGGTCTCTATACTTTTGCCCTAACTCTTACTCACCAACTCCTCCAAAAACGCCAACAACTTCCGCGCCTGCAAATCTTTATTAAAATACTCTTCAGCCACTTTTCTTCCATTCGCTCCTACTCTAACAGCATTTTCATAATCACCCAAAGCTCTCTCCATAGCCTCTGCAAAAGACTCCACAGAACCAGGTTGAGCGAAAAAAACAGACTCATTATCCGTTAGATAATTGGGTATTTCCCCTACTCTTGTAGCACATACTGGTTTACCTGTGGCTAAGTATTCTCCAAGCTTAGTCGGAAATCCTCCTTGAGCTTGTTTGGAGTCGGGACGCGGTAATACCAACAAATCCGCATTACAAATAATACTTGGTATGGCGTCTCGTGGATATTCGTTCACCCAATAAACCCTTTCTTCCAAATGAAAATCCTTAATCAATTGCAAATGAATAGGGGTATCGTAGTGCCAACCGCCTACTAAATAAACTCTGTGTAAAGGGAATTTACTTTTAATTAAATTATAAGCTTTTATCAAGAAACTTACACCGTCTTTAGCATCATTCATTACGCCTAAAAATGCAATATATGGAGATTGCAATTCTGGCCGTAATTCTGTTACACTGTTGAACCTCGCCAAATCAACTGTCATTGGTAGATGCAAAAGTTTGGGTTGTGGTTTCGGAAAGACTTGATAATGCTTCATTAAAGTTTGAGTCATCAATGCCATGCCATCGTAGGAATAGTATGCTTTCTCTTCGAAGAAAAGTTGTTTTACATTAGCTTGCCATCTTTGAAGAATATTACCTTTATTGTTTTTGTGAATATCAAGAAATTCACTCATTTCGAGGAATAGTTTTAACATAGAGATCTTCTTTCGAATTTTGACTGCGAGCTCAAACCCAAAATGACTCGAATCTGTCCATACAAGGCCACCATAATGTTTTAATTCCTGGAAAATCAATTTTGACAATCTACGCCTTTGAAATACAAAACCTATGTATATATAGTAGCGTTGTTTAAAAAACCCCATTACAAGTCGAGGTTCAAGGTATTTATAGTTGATGCCGTTTTTTACGCCAAATGTTTTCCAGTTTATAACTTCATTTTCTGTTTGATAGCCCCCATATATCAAAAGCTTAATTTGTACTCCTAAATTGGCTAAACCTTCAATTAGCGTAAGCCAGCGATTGGCGGATGCTGAAGAAGAACAAAATGGATTGTGATTAATTAGAATTAAGATATTCACATCTAGGTAAACAAACTGCTGAACTTATAATCAATTATTTCACTTGAAAAATTCTGATTAGCCACCATTCTGGCATTTTTCGAGATTTCATACTGCTTATTTTCATCGGAGAAAAACTGACTAAGCCGCACTGCTACATCAGTTGTCACGGGGGTATCTATAACAAAAGCAGAGTTAGTTTCAACTACAAATTTATAAGCTGCTGTTTCTTTAGGAGCAAATAATATCACTGGCACACCACTTATTAAATACTCTGAAAGCTTAGTTGGAATTGAAAGTCTTGAAAAAGCTAAATCTTTATCATTAAAGGAAAGGGGAAGGATTAAGTAATCATATCGCGCAATTTCTTTAGGAATTTCCGTATGATTTATAAATCCATTAACCTTAATAAAATCAAGACCCAAATAAGCAGTAGGCAACAAATTATTACTATAGATATTGATCTGAACAGAAACTAAATGAACCTCTATTAACTCTTTTATAGCATCTACAAATGTCAAAAACGCTTTGTCATTGGCTCGTCCAATCCTCCCAAAATAAGCAATTTTAATAATCCCGGAATTCGAGGAAATTATTTTCCTCTGATAAGGTAACCAATTAGGAAAATGTATTGGGTTATGAAAATAATCCCATTTCCCCCCAAACCTAGATTCAAATTCTAAGGCCATCAATTCTGAAATTGCAACCCTTTTATAAACATTACTAAGAAGTTTCTTAAGCTCTAGATTTATCTTTTTATTCCAATATTTTTTAAAAACACAATCACTCCCGATGGTTGAAGGCCAATCATCCATAATGTGAATAATAATAGGTTTGTTAAACTCAACTAATAATTTTTCAGCAAAAAGTATTGAATGCCTCGTGGATAGAACAGCATAAAAATAATCAGGGTCAGACTTTTTTATCCAACTTCTTAATTCATTACTGATAATTTGCCTAAAAAATAAATGATCAAGACCAAGTCGTTGAAAAAAAACAAAACTTAAGGACCTAAGAGAATATTTATTGGATATTTCTGTCTTGTTTAAACTAATAGTACTGGTTTTAGATGTTTCTTTTGTGCTTAAGACAGAATTTTTTTTCCTTAATAATTTCCAAAGTTTGAGAAAAAATCCCAATGGAAACCTGTGATAGTAGTCTTTATCATCTAGACTAAAATTGTTTAAAAATCCTTCATGTTTGGATAACTGTATCATTTCTTGACTTCCAACCATAAAGAGATTCTCTTTTGGCCAAGAACTAAATAAATTGGATAAGGTTATAGCGGTTGCGTTCTTTTTGTGAAGAGTTGCATCGATAAACAATATTTTTTTTAGGTTTCCCATTTTCTCACTTTCCAATAATAGACGAAAATCTAGCACTACTCAAAACACCGTAAACAAAAGCATAAGAACAAAAGAAGAGTGTATAACCCTCCATAATAGGTTCAACCATAAATGTAGAAAAAATGGCAACTGAAAGAAAAAGAAAAATCATTTTAGTCTCAAGTAAGAATGTTTTCTTTAAAAGTGCTGCTAAGTTAGTTAGGTATAGAACGGTACTTATGGTGAGTAACAATAGCACAATATAGCCAGACCGCAAACCAACATCCAGCCAGAAGTTGTGGGCATATCTATAACCACCCTCAAAGCCAGAGAAGTGGATGTCACCATCAGGCCTATTAAGAAACTCTTCGAGTCCAATATCCCAAATTTCAGACCTCGATTTCAGGATACCCTTATCTGAATCCAAAACAAATAGTCTTTCATAAATAGTGGATTCATTAAAAAAATCAAAATTTACTAAACTTAATCCTATAAAAATCAAAAATCCAATGAAAAAAAAGCTGGATAATGATACTCTCGAAAAACTAAAACCTTTAACAATTGTAAAGATGAATAAACAAATTAGTAAAATAAAAAATCCCGTTCGCTGTCCAATGGATCCAATTATAAATATAGCTATTATACTAAGGGTGATCCCATTACGCTTGATGATTTTATCACTATTATTTCTTGTGCTATAAAAGACAAGAGGAAATAAAGAAAAATTATAGGCAAAATAGGAAGCATAGTTCGTAAAAGATATAGATTCTGAACCTTTTCCGAGTAAGCGCAAATTTGAAAAATCAAATCCAAAGTTTAAAAGATTATAAAAGTAACTAACTATTGGAATAGTGTTAAAAATTAAAATGAATGAAAAAAATAGTGCTATTATTTGATATTCTCCCGTGATTCGTTTTGTTAAGGCCTTCCCAATAATGTAAAATGAAACTGGGAACATAATACTAATTGATCTTCCTACTATACCTCCAGTATTTGTTGTGAGGTCGAAGGCCAATAAAAAAATGAATAAGAAAATGAAATTAATATCAATTACCAATTTCGATTGCCTCCATAACTGCGAGATTGAGAATATTATGAAAATATAAGAAAATATCTGGGAAAACTCCACAAAACCGAAAAGTAGTAGAAGAAAATATAACTTAAACTTGGATATAAAACTAATTATCATTCCCTTACATTGATTAACTCAGAATATATCGATAATAAATCTTTTACAATTTTTTTTGAAGAGTGTCTTTCTGTGGCTCGAACAATAGCGTTCATAGAAATTTCACTGGCAAGGTCATTATTTGTAAATAACCTTCGAATACAATTTGCTAATAATTCAGGCTCTTCAAAGCGATAAAGTAATCCTGTATTCCCATGGTGTACCATGTCTGGAACTCCTCCAACATAGGAGGCTATAACAGGAGTTCCAAGTATTTGTGCTTCTCCAATAGAATTAGGGCTATTCTCAATACTAGAGGGACAAACAGTAACATGACAATTTAAAAATTCATCGCGCATATTCTCCGTATTCAATACCCCTAAAAAAGTAACTGATAAATTGAACTTTTCAATCAATGAATGGATATATTTTCCATACCAATATCCTGTTAACTTTAGTTTATCGCTAATTGATGGTTTTCGTGAGAAGAATTCACCGGCAACGCGAATTTCAATTAATGGAAATTCGCGTTTCAGAAGACTAACAGCTTTTAGAAGAATATGAAATCCTTTTATTGGATAACTTGCCTGGCTAACAAATATTGAATAATTTACTTTTTTTTGGATATCCCACTTTTTGGATGTATAAAACTCATTTCTTAGAGTTTCATTGCAAAAACGATAATTCAAGCAATTATTGAAACTTTTTGAATGCGAATAGTCCCAATTTGTTCGTCCTAAGACAAAATCGGTTTTCAAGAAATACTTAACTTCATTTTTTCCTTTTGTTGTAAGAAATTTCTTTTGATGATAAAATGTATTTTTTCTCCAGCACTCAACTAAACTAGTGTTTCTTAACATGTCAAGGTAACCGATTGATCCATAAAAATATCTTGAATAAATTTCAACCAACCCCTGAATACTTACAATTGATTTTACATTTGGGCATGCCTCCAAATAATAAAGCCCAAATGCACTTTCAGTACCATGAATGTGCAACAAATCAGGATTTATTTTTTCTGTAATTTCCCTATATTTTAAATAAAGTTGGCCCCTATCGTTTAATAGTTTAGTTGGAAGCACAACGTAATTTATACCCTTAACAACACCTTCAAATTGGATATTATTGTAAAAGGATAGGATACAGAGTTCAATGTCACCAATTGAACTCAATTGCTTTGCGAGGCTATACATCCAACTGCCACCCTTGTGCGGTAATATACCTATTTCAATGCAAACATCAGGTAAAGGAAAATTAGTTATCCACAATACTTTCATCTTGCTATTCATACTAAGATTCTATTAAGTAGCCTTTTGAAAAGACCCAGTGGTATGGGTTCATTAATATGCTGAGTAAAGTGATATCTATCATACTCAACGGAGTGAATTACTCGTTTCGGATGTTTGTTAATCCGGAATTTTTTTTCAGTAGGCAAGTAATGTTGGCTTAATTGCTTATTTGTGTGTAATCCTTCTGTCCCTATATTTTTCGCAAGATTAGAAATTGGCACTATCGAGAAGAGGCCTTTGGAAAAAATAAAGAAGAAAAAAAAGGGTCCCCAAGCATTGGCTTCTTTCTTTTTCATTTTTTTATACCAAAAAGTAAAGAACCATTTAAAGTAATTAAATTCGTCGGCATGCGAAACAAACGTTTTCAAATTACTTCTTGTAATGGTATTTTTCATGTCTGGGCAAGAAACATCAAATTTATTCCAAACCCTTGCCCAGGTTGCCCATCCCCAAATATGGGCATACTTTGAGAAGAAGTAATCACTATCAGGATTTATGAATGTTGTATAGTTATTTCCACTAATCATCCCAATTTCTTCATTGTCTTTGTATAGTTCCAGTAAATCATCAGCAAAATCAAAAAAGGATATTTCAGGGACAACATCATCTTCGATAATTATTACCCTGTCTTCCTTACTTAAAACCCACGAAATTGCTCCTACGACTGCATCACGGCAACCAAGGTTTTCTTCTCGAATCAAATAATAAACATTTGAATTCCAATCAACCCTTTTTGTAATTTCAGCAACTTGTTTGCAAAGTTCAATATCATTTGATTTATCTTTACGCGGTCCATCGATTGCGATATAAAGTTTGGATGGTTGAATTTCCCTAATTCTGTTGAAACTAACCTCGGTTGTTTTTGGCCTATTAAATGCTATAAACAGGATTGGTGCTTTAATATTCATATACACTACTAAAGTAAAATTTTTGACCGAATTGAAAGCGCCAAGGAATTAAGTTTATTGTATTCTGTTTTTGTTAATCCAAAAAACCTAATCGTGATTAGTAAACTAAATGTGCTAACCAAACCCGTAATTATCATTCTCGAAAAACCTTCATCCAAAAATATTTTTGGCAATACCGCAATTATTGAAGAAAGAACAACCGGCAATAATCCTTTAAGAAATACTGATTTTAAAAAATATTTTATATCTATATTAACTAAAATTTTTCCATAGTAAAGGCGGCTGGTAGAGAATATAAGTATAGCAAAAAATATACCTACTACGTATATCGCAGGTGGAGGGAATTTAAAGATATATAAAATGTAGGTGATAATAAATTGCATAACATAAGCTATAGAAGTAAAAATGCTAAACTCCTTTATCTTTCCTACTGCCTGAAAAGCCGTTGTTAGTGGGTGCGTAAGTTTATGAATTAACATTTCAATAAGTATTAATCTAATGAATATTGTTGAGTATTCAGGTTTTTTATTTAACCACCAATTCAGTAAGTATTCTGTTTCAAATAGAATTGGCAATGAAAAAATCGCAAAAATAAACAATGAAAATTTCGCTGAAACTATCGTTAATTCAATCAATCTATTACGGTTTCTTTCTCCTTCAGACTTGATTAATTGAGGATTAATAGCTGTTGTTAAATTCGAAGAAAAATTATTAATTTGCATGGTCAGATTTGTCGCGATCCCATTGGTCGCATTTACAAC
>VGLO01000032.1 GCA_016866675.1 Candidatus Staskawiczbacteria bacterium
TATTTGAGCATTAATGGCAGACTGTAAGCCGCCTAGCCCCAAAGAACCAAATGTATATTTGGCATGTATTAAATCAACAATATTTTCTATTTTTAAATCATCATATTTTAAGGCAATATTTTTTTTTATTATTGATATCAAATTATTTCGATAATTTAAATAGGCAATGAAATAATTATTGATATCTGCTGATACCCATTCAACTGGATGCCATTGTCTGGGCACATCAATTGACGCAGTCCTACATCGCCCCGCATAAATAATTGGCAACCGTTTAACCTTACCACTGATTACGCCATATGAACTTTGCATAAGCTCAAAGAATAGAGAATTATTATTTTTAGAAGCTTCTGATAGTGCAGCAATTTGAACCTCAGTTCTAAAAACAGAATAGAAATTTGACTGGTAATTAGTGTAAAGACTATCAAGCCTTAACAATGGATTAACATCATCAATTGACTTATTGTTGTAAATAATATCGTCAACCAAGTACTTTGCTTTGCCGCCCTCAAAACCAAAATAGTATCCATGTGCACAAATATAGTCGGGATTATCCTCAAGAAACTCAACACACCTTAAGAGAGATTCTGGCGAAACAATGTCATCATCTGCACAAAATACACAATACTTTGTCTGAACTTTTTCAAGACCATCAACCAGCTTCTCTTTAAATTTAATATTTTTACTATACCTGATATGTTGAAAATTATTTTTTATATTATTAACATTTAATTCGTAAGCATCGTCATCGCTTGAATCCAGTATTAGCACATCAAAGGCATTGTTGACTCCAAAATATTTAATTAAATTTTCCAACATTATTGGTCTGTTGTATGTCGGAATGATAAGCGTTAATAAATTTACTTTTATTTGCAAAATTTAGATCCTTTATTAACTGGCAAGCCAGACCTACACTGGAATAAAAAAATATGGGCGACAATTCTTAATCTAGGTTTTTACAAATGTACTCCACTCCATTATTGGGCGTATTGGCACATCATCCCACTCCCCCGCGAATTCTGTCCGCATAACGCCAGTGTCAAAAACTGAGAACTCAGAGCAGCTAAATGTTTGAGAGTAAAACTCATTATCAACAATAAGTACTGCATTAACCGAATACAATCTGTCATTCAAAAAATTAGGCAGTATTCGACACTCCGACCTATATATCCCTGGTTTAAGTGGTTGAGATCTTACTTCTCCGCTATCTACACATGCAGAAATATAATTTGGCGTAGCAAGAAATGGATTTCCTCTGCTATCAAGCAATTGAATGGATACATTAATTTTTGAAGTTTCAAATACTTCGTATTCCAACTCAACTAAAATGTCTCGATCAATATCAACAGTTTTTTTAACTACTCCATCTTGCATCACCCTTACATCCCTCATGAGTACTTTTTTAGATGTGATGCTTACAGGATCAGACCCTTGAAGAGTGTCTGGATCTATAGATTCATCTGAGTGCTGTGTTTTATTCTCATAATTTTGACTTGTTAAGCCGATAGCGTTCTTATTAATTTGATCAATTATGTGCTCGTTGTACACTCTATATACTTCTGCTATTCTTCCGTCCGCTATTAAATTTCCACCCTCAAGAAAAATTGCGCGACTACACATTGATTTTATGGAGGAAGCGCTATGACTTACAATCACAACTGTTCTACCAGACTTAATCATCTCATTAAGTCTCTCATAAGATTTTTTTTGAAAGGCGGCATCGCCCACCGCAAAAACTTCATCAAGAAATAAAATATCGGGATTAAGATTAATTGCTATAGAAAATGCTAATCGCATAAACATGCCACTTGAGTAATACTTCACCGGCATATGTAAAAATTTTTTTTCATTGCCCGCAAATTCAACAATCTCTTCATAACGCTTTTTAACTTCTAAACGCGTCATCCCAATGATGGCGCCATTCAAGTATATATTTTCATGACCGCTGAGCTCCGGGTGAAATCCAGTTCCAATCTCCAATAAAGACCCCACTCGCCCCCAAATTTTTACCTGCCCTCTCGTGGGTCGAATAACTCTAGATAAGATCTTCAACAAAGTGCTCTTACCAGCTCCATTTGCACCTATTAACCCCACTACTTCGCCCTTTTTAATTTCAAACGAAATGTCAGATAAAGCCCAAAAATCATCCCTTTTATTTTCGCCATCCATCTCTAGTGGTGAAGGTTTATTTTTTGACGAAAATAAATTTCCAGCCAAACTCCTAAGCGTTCTTGGCGCAGAATGTACCCCAAATTTATAGCTTTTCCAAAGCCCGTCAACTTTTATCGCAAGATCATCCATTTGTTTTCTCAAATATTGTCAACAAAATCATCAGCACTTTTACCAAAGAACCACAAGCCCGTTATAAAAATAAAAATGGAAGAAAATAGTGAAGTAAGCTTACCAAGCAAAGGCCCGAATTCGGTGCCAAATAGAGCCCATCTAAAACCATCCACAATAACTAGCATGGGATTAAAGCTCAAAATAGCGACATACTCCTTAGGCCAAAAATTTGAGGTATAAATGATTGGGGTTAAGAAAAATACAATAGATAAAAAAAATGGCACGATAATGGTAAAGTCTCGATACCGCACATTAAGAGCGGAAGTCCAAAATATTATCCCCGACCCCGCTATTAAAAGAATCATTATGAATAAAGGGAGTGCCAATAGTCGAATAGAAATAAATTCGGGCAATACAATGAAATACCCGATGAGAAAGAAAACAATAAGAATAAAAAAATCAAATGCCCCTACCACCACAACAGATAATGGGACAATTATTCTTGGGAAAAATACTCTTGCTATTAAGCTCTGTTCGGAAACTATAGAAGATGTGCCCTCACCTATTATCCGAGCTAAAACTAACCATGGCACATATGCACTAAGAATAAATAGTGGATATGGTATATTTTTTGGCGATAAGCCTGGGAGACTTTTAAAAACTACTGAGAGAATCGCCATCATTATTAATGGCTGAAGCAAAATCCAAATTAATCCCACCGCTGTTTGCTTATATCTTACCGTCAGTTGGCGCAGTACCAAGGCTCTTAATAACTCCCTAAATTGGTAAATAACTGATATATCAATACTTTGCTGCTGCAGGCCAATTAGAATAAAATTTTTATCATTTTGCCCTTGACAATATTTAATTCTATTTTTTCTAATTTCATTCATTTTTTCTTTTTAAGAGCTTCCCAATTAATGAGTTTTTGCTATTTTTTGCTACGTTACGATTATAAAAATCAGATCAAATCTACCTTTAGGTGAGGTATATGTACAGCATCATCAAAGATACCCCCTCTTTTCGCCTCTCCTTTAGGATCTCTAGATTTATTGTGACAAAAGCTGCTAAATTTGGTTTTCACCCATTGAGGGAAGAATACCAACTTACCCTCATCTTTATCATTAAAGGCACTTTCTGATAAAGAATCTAGCGTTACAATTTCAGAGCTTATTTCCCCATTAAGCAACTCGTGATAAAAAGACTGTATTGGCACCTTCAGATTTTTATTTTCAAGTTTTATATAGGCTGAAAATACAGCCAACGAATAAGGAGCTCTTAATGGCTCACGAATAATAAATGGATCAATTTCCAGAAAATGTGAGTCCTCATCACTGAAAGGTATGCCGATATAACGCAAATCTACCCGCTCAAAACCATTCAATGTATAAAAATCATTAAATATACATGCGTTAAGATTAATAAAGCCATGATTAATCATATCCACAGGAGCAAATTGAATCACCAAACCGCCAATCTTTAACATTTTTGCCATGTTAAAAAAAACATCTTTTATGGAAATAATATGCTCAATAGATCCGGAATCAAACACAACATCATAACGATTATGCAACTCCTCACTAATGGGGTAATTTAAATCATGCTCAATGTCACAGCATTCATAATTACTAACATCAAGTGATGTTATGTTCTTTCTGGCGAACCCAAGATACTCAAAGAAAGTTCGTTGATGAATGTTTTTTAGAAAATTTTTTCGACCCTCCTCGGAAAGATGCCGAAAACCAGTTGTTAGTTCAATGTCTTCACTCTCTATATTTTTATGGGGTATATTTTTTTTGTTGAATAAAGTTAGTAATTTATTACTATCAAAATAACAGTCCTGAACACCAATTGTGAGAATTTTTTTGTTGGAATTTTCTGTGGTCTTTAAAGTCCGAGAAATTAGATAGGCAAGATTCAGAGCAATTCCCATGGTTTTACTTTCTTCTTACAAACCTGAGGCCTGCAAAATTATTTCAAATGAATCGGGCGCACTTAAGCCTAAGGTATTTACAGGGCCGCCTACTGAAGATATATTGCTTAATCGGACTAACTCATCCGATGGCTTGAATGCACTCGTTGGGTTTATTAAACTCAGATCTGCGCCCAAGTGTGACGCCAAAAAAAAGGCGGCCTCTTCGTAGCTCAATATTCTATTACTCCGAATTTCATGAATGCCAGAAACCTTTTCTACCAGAGCTTTAGATATAGCCTCAATACAATAACTCATTGATATAGGTGAAAAATATTTGTCCTTGAAAGGATAGATTGGCATATCCTGAATAAGCTCCGATCGCCACCCCAAAAATAAATCGAAATTTTTATTTAGGACTTTGCTCAATCTCAATATACAAGCCTCCCGAATATTCATTAGATTTTGCTCTATTAGACTCTTCTGTATGCAATATTGTTTTTGCGACATAGTAGCATCTACCACCAAATCACTAGATAGATAAACTACAAAAATTTTTCTATCAAGTAATCTTTGAATAAACTTTGTTGTTGCCGTTACATTTGTTTCATAAGAGAGCTCTGGAAAGGTTTCACACTCAGCAATTTTAGTTATTCCAGCACAAATTACAGCGCCGTGAATTTTTTCGGGAATCTCCCATGATTCAATGTTATCAAGCAGATCCAGATAAATCTTAGAGCTATCAACCTTCCTCCTAGAAGTGCCAACAACAGAAATCCCCTTATTGTTCAAGCTATGATACAAAGATGCACCAATATTGCTATCAGCACCCACGACAAGAATGGCATCTTTCATCAATCAAACCCATTAAGAGAGGCGGAGATGGGCTTAACTAGCATATTGCTAATAAATTCTGCGCGGTCTAAAAGTGGCTCCCCATCCTCGATAGGATAGCCAAATTTAACTTGGGGGGTGACTCGAAAGTCTTCGGGTATGCAAACATCGCACAAAATTGGGCCACTACTATTGAAGACGCTATCAATAACTGGACCCACTTCTAAGTTATTTTCAATTTTGACAGAAGCAATTCCATATGCATAAGCTATGGCAGAAAAATCTGGCATTGATAAACCGCCGAAGTGAGATGAGCCGACATAATTAGAATTCAGCCATTGATCTTGGGTTTGCTTGATCATGCTATAACCTGAATTATTTACAACGAATATCTTTATATTCAATTTATGGTGGGCTATTGTTGCTAGCTCCTGAATATTTAACTGCATTGATCCATCCCCAACAATACATATTACCCTCTTACTTGGATCATGCAACGCACAAGCAATCGCGCCCGGTAGAGCGTACCCCATAGGTGTATTATTAAACGCATGAATGAATCTTTGATCTTCTTTAAACTCAAACGCCTGCATTGCCCAAGCCAGAGCACTCCCAGTGTCAGATACAAATTGATCTCCTGATTTTGACTGCCTAGAAATTGATTTCATTAATATGTAAGGATCGACTTTATTCCCACTTTCAGTTAGTGCGCCAATAGGATACTTAGCCTTCCAAGCACCAATAAGCCCTTTCCAGGAGGTGATATCAGGCAAAGTTTTTTTATCAAATTTGCTCAGAAAATCACTGATAAAATTTCCTACGCTTCCGCAATAAGCATAATCAACTTTAATGCCTATTTTTGCGAATTTATCAATTTCACATTGGTCTATATCTATAATTATTTTTTTTGCATCCCTCGCAAATGAAGATGGTGGACTTCCAGTTGCATGCGTATCTAATCTTGAACCGAGAACCAAAACTAAATCCGAATTCTGAACCGTAAAATTACCGGCTCTTGAACCATGGGTTCCGAAATTACCCACCAAATTAGACTCACTAAATGACAGCATGTCTGCCGCCGCCCAAGTAGTTAAAACTGGAAAATTAAGGCATTCTAATAATTCTTTTACTAAAACATCTGCGGCGCTAAGTCGAGCACCCCACCCAAGTATAACTACGGGTCTTTTCGCTTTAGCAAGAAATTCAAAACACTTCGATAACTCACAATTCGATATTCGCCCAGGACCATTGTCATAACTATCACTGGCACAGTAGCTTCTTAATTTTTCTGGATCAATTTTTACCCTCTGTAAATCATCTGGAATATCTATGAGGACTGGACCCTGTCTGCCCGACAGCGAAATATGAAGGCTTTTTTCTAGCTCTTCTTTTATATTGGCTGGATCTAGTAGTTTTTTAGCGTACTTTGTTATTGGCTTGCAAATTTCTACGATGTCCGTTTCCTGAAAGCCAATTTGACGAACGCCAGTATTGCCTTTCGACCGACTTGTAGAGACTTGTCCAGTAATATACATAACTGGAATTGAATCAAAAAAAGAGCAACAAATTCCAGTAATTAAATTTGTAGCCCCTGGCCCACTTGTAGCAATTGCAGCTCCAAGATTTTTTGATACCCGAGCATATGCATCGGCACACATTGCAGCAGACTGTTCGTGATGCGTAAACACCATTTCAATATCAATTCTTCTGCTAATCGCATGAATTAAATGTAGCGAAGCTCCACCAGTCATGCCAAATACGTGTTTGATTTTATTTTTTGCTAAAAAAAATGCTACGTAATCTGCAACTGTAATCACTGGGATATTTTTCTAAAATTAATTTTAAATTTTTCAGCTATCAATTCTGGGAAAATTATTGTGCAAGCGTCTCAATCTATACATATCCATATTTTCTATTAATGCATTTTCTAGATCTTTAGTTCCCCATTGGTCATCAGGAATGCTAAAATTCCTACCACCTACAATATTTTTATTTTGCTCTTCAGCCCAATCAAAAAAATTCAATATCATCCTCATATCTGTAAATTTATTTTTTTCAAAAGCCTCTATCGTTCGCCAGTAAACAGCCTCCCCACTTTCTTTTGAATTAAGGGCTTCGTTATGTATTTTTGTTCTCACCCATCCAGGACCAAAAATTAGCACTCGAAGATCGGCAATTTCTGCATCCAATATTTCAGCAAACTTTATCAATGCAATTTTTGATGTTGTATAGGAAGAAGTGCTAACTGGGGCCGACTGCACGCCGCCACCCGCGCTAAACATAATTAAAGCCTCTTGCCCATTAGGACATTCTTTTTTTCTGAGAGGAAGCAAGGAATGGACCATTCTCAGGGGATTTATGAAATTTAATTCTATGCAACTTTGCCACATGTCAATATCAGTATTTTCAAAATTTGATATTGGTGTCATGGTTCCCGGCAATACCAATAATGTGCTCCAGTCCTGCATGCAATCTAAAATTTTTTTAGATGAGGTTTCAATTGACTCAATATCTGAGAAATCACACTTAAATAATCTTGCGCCTCTTTTTTTAAGCTCCTTAATATCTGGACTGCATGTTCTATAGGTTCCCGCCACCTTAAATCCACCATCAATCCAGTGATTGGCTGCTGCGACTCCAATATCACTAGAAATCGAAAGAATTAATTTAGTCACATGAAGCCCTATATCTAAATACGATTATTTATAAACCCTTTTAAGCCAAGCGCTGGGCCATGCAGTCAAGTTTTTGGAAAGATTGCTCTCGTTAAACTTCCATGCCGGCGCTTCAATTACAAATTGCGGATTGTTTTTTGAAAAATCTTCAGCTGCATTTGCGGGATTATCATGAACCCACCCTGGCTTCCCTCTGGGCGCATCTGCAACCTCCCGCATAATTCCATCCGTAGAAACGATATATGAATTAAGCGAAACAAGTGGGGCATATGCAATCAGTTCTTTCATAACATGTGCGTAACTATGATCGGAATCTAGAATTACAAGCACCTTAGATCCAGGGGGAATCTCTGCAGAAACACACGCCAGAGTCTCAGATGAAACAGAGTCCCCCTCTATGAGCGTGATAATAGAAGACAGCTCATGTGACTCGATCGCCTCCCTGTTCGACCTTCTAATTTCAACATCTACCCCAATGACCTTCTTGCCATACCCCATAAATTTCATAAGTGATGCATAAAAAATAAGTGATCCACCATGAGCCACACCAGTTTCTACAATCACGTCAGGTTTTAAATGATAAATAACCTCTTGCAATCTCAACATATCTTC
>VGLO01000033.1 GCA_016866675.1 Candidatus Staskawiczbacteria bacterium
CTGTCCATGTTATTCCTTTTCGGTTATTTCTCCATACATCCATTTTATCTATATTATCAAATAATGTTCCTTCAACTTTTCCTTTTAGTTCAGGGGGAAGTTTTCCTGCTTTTCTGTATTTGTCAAAATATATCTTGAGTTTCCTATCCATTCCTCCCGGAAGGCTTGGGAAAGGGCCAGATGGCCGATGAACTCCGTGTTCAGCAAGCCAGAAACACAGATGGCATTCCAGGAAGAGGTTTAGTTTTGATGGGGAGAGTTTGAGTGGCATGTTAGATTATCTCTTTCAGATTTCTCAAACTCTCATTAATCTTTATTTGAGAAATCTCTATAATTTTGATTAATTCTTCAGGCTTAGGAATAACCTTTTCCTTAATATTGGGATTGACGGCTTTCAAATCATAGTTTTTGTTTTTTATTGCTTCTACATCAATAAACCAGCTATTCTCACTTATCTTGTCTTGTTCCTTATCAGAGCTAAGTCTTTTGAAAAAGTCATCAAATTTATCTAAAGTAAAGGGTAGTTTTTTTCTAACTTTGATATTTGACATATCATAATACCAAACTTTCTTTGTCTGTTTTCCCTTTGTGAAGAATAGTAGGTTAGTTTTAACACCTGCTCCCGCATTAACAAATACATTTTGAGGCAAACTTATCACACAAAATAAATCGCACTCTTCTAAGAGTTTTCTTTTTGTTTGAACGAAGGCCGTTTCATTTGTTCTGAATAAAACTCCTTCATCAATTACCATTGCACAAGTTCCACCCTCTCTTAATTTGTCTATAATATGTTGTAAGAATAACACTTGCGTACTTCCAGTTTTATATGCAAACTTAGTTTTCGAGTCTTCTCCTTCACTTCCGCCGAACGGGGGATTTGTTAAGATATAGTCAAATTGTCCTGGAGCCCCATGAAACAATTCAATATATGTGGGTCTTTCGCTTAATGTATTTTTAATTCCTATATGCGGAAAATCAATTCCATGCAAAGCAAGATTAGCTAAAGCTATAGGGAATGCGTCATCACTATCATCTAAACCCCATAAAGCATTATGTTTTAAGTAGTCAATTTCTGTTGCTGTTGGCTCTTGATTCATTAGATAAACAAAGGTTTCTGCTAAAAATCCGCCTGTTCCACAGCAAGGATCATAAATTGTTGCATCTCTTCCCTTTACTTTTAATTTTGGCTGGATTGTTCTAACCATTGCTCTTATGACTTCTCGTGGAGTGAAAAACTGCCCCCCATCATTATTTTTCTCCCCCATTTTTAGCAGCAGTCCTTCATAAATTTGGGATAATGGGAATTGATGAGTATCATCAATATTTTCAGATGTTAAATGTTGAATTTTATCTAATACATCTAAAAGGTTTCTTTCGCTTGCTAATTGGGTTTTTTCAATTTTTCTAAAAATCTGCGAGATAATCTTTTGTTTTATGGTTGAATTATCTTTTTCAAAAGATTTCATCTTCGGTATTAAATCTTGGTTTACAAAATCCAAAAAATCTCCGAGTTTCCCTTTATCTTGAATCTCTTTTCTCTTTTTTCCTTCAGGGCTTCCCCAATCTCTCCACCTATAAGGGTATTTTAAAGAAGGTGTAAAAGATTTTCCTACTGCTTCGCATTGCATTTCTTCTTCTTGCTCTTTTTCGTCAAGAATTCTTAAAAACATCATCCAAGTAAGTTCAGGAATATACTGCATTGCTCCTTTTGTCTTATCTCTTCGCATGATGTCGCAAATAGATTTAATATAAGAATTCATACTGGATTGGTCTGATAATATTCTTCCATTTCCGTTTTTGCCTTTAGATTTATTCATCATCATTTGCACCTGTAACATTATCAAATGCTTGTTTTATAATTTTTAAGGCATACTCGATTTCAGCTATATTTGAAATTTTAAGTTCAGTATCCCCATTGCCCCATTTTCCCATTTCTGAGATGTCCCTACATTTTCCAATTGGATCATTAACTTTATCAAATGGGATATTAATTCTTAAGCTAAGAGCTCTTTTCTGAGGAACAATATCGACAAAGTTTGTTATTGATTTATATGCAACATATAATTTTTGAGGTTCTTCTCTTACTGAAGAGTCAATATTAAGAATTCTTTTTCTTAATTCCTCAAATATGGGTCTCATTGGCTCTCCTTCTTGTAAATGCTTGTGGTCTTCAATTGTATAAGTTTGCTTTTCTGCCCCAGATTCTTCTTTTCTGTATTTGTCAAGAGTAGTTGCTTCTAACTTTGGATAAACCCAGATATTAATTGTCTGTTTAGAAATTTCCCCTGCTCTTTCTTTTATTTTTTCTTCATTCCAGTTTTCTAAAGTTGCCAGAAGTCTGTTTAATCTTATTGGACTATCTTTAAATCCTATTGGAAGCCCATTTTTATCTTTAAGGTCTCTTTTTTCCTTAAATGGTTTATCTTGATATTCCGAATTATAACCTGTTAAAGTTAAATTTCCAATGGTGTGTAAATATGCTTTTTGGATTTCTTTCCATTTTTCGCCTAATTCCTTTTTCCATTCCTCTGAAAGGTTTGGATTTTGAGGCATAATGTGTTCAATTGTGTAAGATTCAACATCAACTTTTTCTTTTCTTTCAAAATTTTCAAGTTTTCTTAGGATATAATTTCTATTCCTAAAATTATAAGTGTCTTTTATTACTAATTCTCTTTTGAATTCGTCATCATCTGGAAGTCTTCTATAAGAATCTTGTAGGACAATAAGTGCTTGTGTGCTTTCCAAATAATTCTCTTGGTCAATTTGCTTGTATAAAGTAGAAAATGTTTTGTTCAATGAATTTGTTTGAACTCCACAAATAGCTCTTCTGAAAACATAGCTTTCAATTAATTTTAAGATTTTGATTAATTCATCTTTGGATATTTTTTCATTAACATAATCTTTGTAAATACTTAGTATAAATGGATAAGAAACATCAACTTTTAATTCATTAATATCTAAAAATGCTTCTTTAATCTCGTTGTCTGGCTCTTTATCTAATGCAACATTTACAAAATATTTAGAGTATTCAAAAACATCTTTTACTAATTCATTAATATCCTTGAATTTCTGCGAGTATTGTTTAAATTCTGTGTAAATTTCTTTAATTGTTGGGATTCTTCCGAGTTTTATTGTGAGATAATCCCTCATAAATCTATCAAATAATCCAGTATTTTCAGAATGTCCGAAACTTTTTTCCATTGGATACCAATAATTTTGGTATAAGTCTTTTTGTCTTTGGTTCTCTAATCCCATAAGGATATAGTTTCTTACTAAATCAGCTTGAGTTAATTCTAAACCTGTGGAGTTTAAGCTTTCAAAAATTAATTGAGGGTTGTCTTTCTCTCTATCTAAAGAAACATCAATAATAATTAGTTTGGATATACCTTTGTATAGTGTGCTTAAATCTTCAGATGCAATTTTCTCTTTAAAGAATTGATAGTTTTCTTTTATTCTTAAAGAATCTTTATCAGAATGATCTAAATTATCCAATAATTTGATATAAGATGTTTTATCTGTTTGAGTTAGGATTAGCTTATATTTTTCTTCTCCATCTTCTTGAGCATTTAATAAATAGTAACCTAATAGTTTTTCTGGGTTTATGTCTGTTTGAATATTATTCTTTTTTATGTGGTTGCAGAGTGCTAAAACCAATAATGAAAGTGTTGTTAATCTTTGCTGTCCGTCAATAACTAATAATCTTGGAAGTGCAGAAACTTGGTATATTCCTTTTTCAACATAGACAATTGAGCCAACAAAATGCCCTGAAATGTTTTCATCCTTCCCAGCTTTTATTATGTCTTTCCATAACTGCTCACATTCCTTTATTTTCCAGCTGTATGTTCTTTGATAAATAGGAATAGTTAATTGCATAGGTCTATTCAAAAATCTTAAAAAATTGGTTTCTTTTGCTTCCATTTTATTTTACCTCAGGAATATCATATTTTCCAAACACTTCGTTTAATAAAGATGTTGGTAGGAGAGAGATGGCGGAGAGTTTTTTGTTTATCATTTCGTTTATTTTATGGATTTCATCATTCGATTTTTCAATTTTTCTTAGTAATTTTATTTGCTCTTCCTTTGATTCAGGATATAAAATCTCATATTCTTCAATAAACTCTTTTGGCACTCTTTGTTGCCCAACAGCCCCGGTAAAATGTGATTTTGCTTCCCCTATAAAGCTTCCTTCTCTAACATAATATAATAACAGTTCAGGAAGTATTTTTGAATTTGCTTTTAATACATGAAATTCAGTAGTTCCAAACCCAAATCCATTAATAAGATTTTTTGCAATAGCACTTTTTTTATTCTGCATACAAGGAGTTATTTTTGCAAATAAAACATCATTTTCTTCAAAATAAGTATAACCTTTTTTTATTTTTCCAAATGGTTTAACTTGAGGAAGATCAATTATTCCTTTTTCTTGATTTACTGATTCCATAGGAATAAAAGAAGTTTCTGTTTCATCTGAATATTTTAATTCAGGTTTTCTTGGATTAACTGAACAAAGAGTTTTTATTTTGTCTTTCTTATAATTTGGATTATTAAAAACTGCTTTTAATATACTTTCAGAAAAAATCTCACTCGCCCCCTTCTCCTTCTCCGCTTCCGTCTTCATTATTTCAATCTGTGCCATCTGGGCATCAAGCTTTGAGACGATTTGCTTAATATCTTCTTTACTAGGAACGAGAATTTTTACAGTAGCTAAAATATCTTTATTAAGACAACTACCTTTTGCAGCAGTATTGGAATAGTCGAAAAAATTGATTTTATCCAGATAATAAAATAAAAATTTATTTGTTAAATTACTTTCAGGTTTTATTTCTAGTGCTGCAATTGCTTCATTAGTATAAAGATCTTGTCCTGCAATTCCTTTTTTTCCAAGACTTAGTTTAAAGCAAACAAGAACTGTTCCTTTTTTTACTAATTTAGCATTAGAATACCTTATTCCATCATCAGTTATTCTTTCTCTAGTATCGTTAATAATTGTTCCATTTAAATCGCTTACAGAAACCCACAAATTTGAACCCTTGAAATATTCTGAATTTCCTCTTGAAGGAGTGCCTCCAATTTTAATATCACATTCTTTACCAAGTGTGCTCCACTTCCACCCTTCAGGCAATTTTTCCTTTAAAACTAATTCTTGTTTCATCATGCGACTAACAACCTCCTCTTAACTTCAAGGATTGCTTTGGTTGCAATCATGACTTTTGCCAATGCTTTAACTCCGCCTGCTCGTTTTATCTCGGAAATTTCAAAAACATGCGGGTTTTCAAGCTCTTCAATTCCATTTTCCTTAAACTGCTTTGCAAGTGCAGAAACTACTTTTGAACTATCTGAAGGCAAGGACATAAGCCAATCTTTATTTTTGTAATTAAAGGCAAAAACTCTTTGCTCTCTGGTTTTTGGATTAACTCCAAAGCCAACATTTGCCAAGAAATCAAATAAATCGCAATCATCTAAGTTTAATAAATGTCTAATCAGATTAGCTCCATCTAATCCGCCGGGAAGTGCTTCAATAAGATGGTTTCTTTCATCTGGCTTAACCCACATTTCTCTAAGTAAATCAATATTTTCAACTTTTAAAACTAAACTTTCAGCTAATTTTCTACGATATTCTTCGAGTGTAATTGGCTTTTCTTTTTTAGTCAATTCATCACGCATTAAAATAAATGTTCCCTCGTCTTTAATCTTAACTTCAAATCCTTTAACCTTGACTATTTTTTCTTTTTCATCTGTTGTTGGTTTTGAAGGAGTATCTTTTGGCTTTGTTACTTTTGATAAAAATTCTTTTCCAAATAAACGAGTTGCATTAGTATAATCATAAATTCTGAACATATATTTTCCGTATATTTCATCTTCTACAATTCTTGTCCCTCTTCCGACCATTTGATAAAATGTTATTGGAGAAGAAACATAAGCAAAGAAAACAACATTCTGAATACAAGGAATATCAACACCTGTAGAAAGAAGATCAACAGTTGTCGCAATAAAATGAGAGTGCTTACTATCGCGCATATTACTTAGCATATGTTCATGCTTTTCATCTGAACCTTCATCAAAGGTTTTTGCAGTAAATTTGAAAGCAAACTTATCACACTTAGGCAGTTTCATTTCAGCATAAAGATTATTTAATTCGTTTGCAACATCTTCAGCATGTTTGTCATTTGCACAAAAAATAATTGTTTTTTGCTTTATTCCGCCTGTTTTTTCAAATTGAGAAAGCAAATCCTTACACATTGCCTTTCTTCGATCTGGTAAAATTAGTTTTTTATCGTAGCTTTCTTTTCCGTACAATTCTTTAATTTCATGACTTCTCAGAAGCTTGCCTGTTTTAGCGTCTGTTGCTTCCCTATCAATTAATTCTTCCTTGCTTATCCAATCGTCATCAATTCCTGCTTTTCTTCTTACAATCTCGCAAGCAGCCAAATAACCATCTTCCCAACCTTGAATATAAGGATATTCATAAACTGGCTCTCCAAAATACTTCAAATTATTTGCACTTATTTCTTCATCTCTTGTTTTATCTTTAGATTCCTCGCCGATAATTTTACGAGGCGTAGCAGTCAAACCTATTTGAACAGCATCAGGATTGTTTGTTAAAACCAAGCTCCATTTATTCCAAGCACTTCTGTGACACTCATCTATAATTATGTGACTAAAATAGTTTTTTGGAAATGTTTTCAAGAAATATCCTTCGTCGCCTTCTTCGTCTAATCCTAAAGATTGGTATGTTGCAACAAGAAGCCTTGCATTTTGCCACTTCGAGTTTTTAGAAAATTGAACAGCGTTATCTCCAAAAATTGAGAATAAACTTCCATACCCTTGCCTTTTCAATTCGTTTCTATCGCAGACAAACAACGCTCTTTTAAGTTGTCCAGCTTTCTCTAATTTATGCAATAATTGGACAGCAATTCTTGTTTTTCCTGAACCTGTTGCAAGTGAGAGCAAAACACGATTCCAACCTTTCTTTTGAGATGCAACTTTTTCAAGTGTTGCTCTTATAGCAGCATCCTGATAGTATCTTCTTTCTGATTGTCCACCTTGATATGGTATAAGTAGGGCCTTTGAATTTTCATTAACTGTAGAAAAGCCCTTATTCTTCTCATATAGACTTCTCAGTCGATCTGGTGTTGGAAAGTTTTCAAGAGGAAGTTCTTCGGTAACCTTGCCTATAGAAGTATCAAAAGAGGTAAATAAATGCCCGTTAGTTGAAAAAACAAAAGGCACGTTTAATCGTTTAGCATATTCTTTTGCCTGCCCTAAACCAAGCGTTGCGTGTTCGTCCTCTTTTTTTGCTTCGAGAACCGCAATAGCAAGAGGATTTTCTTCTGCCTTTGCAGGCAAACATAAAAGATAATCAGCTCTACCCTCTTTTCTTTTGGTCTTACCATTGATAAGCTCTATTGCTCCGGCGGACTTTTCCCTTCTAATCAAATCCTCTTTCCATCCAACATTATGGATTTTAGGATCAATGAGTTTTTTTCGTGTATCTGCTTCGTTCATTTCCATACTAAAACCACTCAAAACAGGTATTTTAAATCTTCTTCTGAAAAAACCTGCTTTTTTATTCGGCCATTTTTATCATCTTTTTAAAAAAATTAAAACTATGTCATTTTTTCTTTCTTCGATATCTTTTGATGATCTTACTGGCTATAATAATTATTGCAGCTAATATTGCAAGCAATATCAGCAGGAACAAGCCTGAATAATTGAAATAAGATGTCAGAGGAGACTTATTGAAAAAATCTCTTTTTATTTTTGGAAGAGCAATAAATGTATTTACTATCTCAGATGGGGGAAAAGACTCAATTTTTCCTACGGCTAAAGAATATTTACCTGTGTTATCG
>VGLO01000034.1 GCA_016866675.1 Candidatus Staskawiczbacteria bacterium
TATTCTCTTTTATTCTTTTTAAAATTGAATAGCCGGCTAATACACTTAGATTAAAAAAAGGTTCATCCTGGTGTTTTAATACCGTATCAAAATGCCGGATTACATGATTTGCATCAAAATTCAATTTGTAGTTACGGATTTTCATATGATTCACTACGATATCAATGAAAGGCTCTTCACTCATCTTCTTATGATCAGAAACGACTGAAAATGTTTCAATTTCCGGGTTCAACTTATGAGCAATGACCGATATGGACGATGAATCCAGTCCGCCACTTAACATGCAACCAACAGGCACGTCACTTCTCATTCGTAGTCTTACACTATCTTCCAATAAAAACCTGAATTCTTCTTCTGTGTTGCTTGAAGTAGAGAAGTGTTCAAAATCCCAATACTGATACTGCTGAACCATTCGAGTATTAAGATTAATTGTCAGGTTTGTTTTTGCTTCAATACGTTTAATGCCTTGAAAAAAGGTATCACTATTCATATCAATAACTCCCTGCAGCAGATAAGTTGTGAGTACCGATTTATTTGGAACTTTTTCCTTGACCAATGGAAGCAACTGTTTTATTTCGCTCGAAAAATAAAAACTTTCAGCATCCTGATAGTAAAAAAGTGGTTTTTTCGAAAATCGGTCACGACTCAATACAACCGTGTTATTGATTTTATCGTATATCGAAAATGCCCACATACCATTCATTTTGGCAAATCCCTTTTCACCAAATGTTTCATACAATTTCAGGATAACTTCTGTATCTGTATTCGTTTCAAATTGACAACCTTTTGTCTTCAACTCCGCTCTTAGCTCAAGATAGTTAAATATTTCACCATTAAAAGTAATTACTAGGTTCCCTTTTAGCATAGGTTGGGCGCCCTGGGAACTTAGTTCAATGATAGAAAGTCTTCTGTGTCCATAGAATACTGTGAAATTACTTATGTCGTTCTCTAATCCACTTTGAGTATTTATAATATAGTAACCTGATCCGTCTGGTCCACGGTAAGATATGATATCAGTTAAGTCCTTAAATTGATACCAATGCTCTTCAGTAAATGTGCCTTTTAGCCTTATAGCTCCATATATTCCACACATAAATCGTATTACTTTAAACTAACTAATAATTCCATGTATAACTTCTCTAATTTCTGGTATTCCGAATTCCAACTATATTTTTCAGTTGCACATGCATTACCCTTTATCCCCATTTCTAAAGCCCTCTGAGGGTTATTCATAATCCACCTTACCGATGCTTTTATTTTGTCCTTATCCAACGGATCTAACAGCAGGCCACATTCTGACTCGTCAACAATCCTTCGATATAATGGAAAATCAGATACAACACAAGGAAGCCCCAATATCATATACTCAAATAATTTAGTCGGATACGATTCAATAAAATTTGGTGATGGCTCCAATATTGCAAATCCAAGATGACATTCAGCAATTTTAGCCCATCCTATTTCCGGTTTCACACGGCCCGTAAATATAGCCCATCCTTTTGAAGTGGCCCTTTCATATATTTCCGATCTTAACACATCCTCTGCAACAGGTCCAATAAATAAGGTGGCAATATCCAAACCCTCTGACCTTAACTCCTCAACTACATTCAATTGCATCAGCGCCCCTCTTTCAACACTAATACCTCCTAAATAACCAACTGTAAATTGTTCTCTTTTTTTAACAGGCACTCTTTTCTTCATCTCATCAACAAGTGGGAAATTGAGCACAATAGCAGATTTTTTAACCCATTTAAAATCTTTAGGATATGAGTTTTCAGCAAAAACAACAGGCATAAACCTGAAAAGTATGGACTGAAACTCTTTGAGTAAAAAACTTAAAGGCTTCTTTATATATTTGTTTAAATATGGCTTTGTAAGAATCTCCTTAGGTAAATTCTCGTGCATATCATAAATCACGATTTTCCCCTTAAGCTTCAAGAGTAAACCTAACGGTAAAAGCTCGGGATCGTGTAAGTGCACAATATCGCTTTTGATGCTACGAAACTTTTTCCACATTCGAACACTTCCGTTAAAGGCCCTGCTTGCCCTACCGCCTATTGGTTTTCCTACATCTATGATTCTAACCCCTAGTACTACATCATCGCCATTACCATCTGCTATTAAAAAAGCAACATTACCAATTCCACTTTGTTGCAACGAAACGCATTGTTTACTAAAAATTCGAATATCAATTCGTTGATGAACTAATGATACATGAACAATTTCTACTGCCATTCCTTCCATTTAATATTAAACCACATTAAATTTTCTTTCCCATGAAGCAATCATAAAATATACCCATCTCCTTCTAAACGGTATGCCGTCAAAGTCAACCAAAAGCCGATCTGTATCTACTAGTTCATTCAGAAGCTTAGAGGATTGAATTGCCTTTTTCATCATCTCTGTTGTGCCTCCCATCCAAGTTTTTTCAGGTGCTTCGAATCCTTTTTTATCTTTTCTCCAAGTAATGCTATCTGGCAACACGTCTTCAACCGCCTTACGGAGAATATATTTAGTCCATCCTCTTGCTATTTTATAATTAATCTGTAACGAAACGGAGAACTCAACAAAACGATAATCTAAAAAGGGTAATCTAGTCTCAATTGAATGGCGCATTGAGTTCCGATCTTCATATCTTAATAAATGAGGCAATTGCAGAGTACCTATTTCGAACAATTGCATTTTGTAAATATCTCTGAAACTTTGGGCGCTTTCTTTGATAGTTTTAAAATCAAAGGATGATTTTATTTCTTTCTTAAGGTAACTTCTTTTTCTGAGTCTCTTGATCCTGACCGTTTTGCTTGTGAAGTAAAAGTAGTAAAGCACAACATCCTTAAAGCTTAATTTAGAGTTTAAGGATATTTCTCGGCTCTGTTTAATGAAATTCCAAAATGATAATGAAAATAGATAAGATGCATAATATCTCTCATAACCTAACAAAACTTCGTCCCCACCCTGACCGTTCAACATAACTTTGCAGCCCAATTCCTTTGCCTTTTCAAAAACGTGCCACCCCATGAACATAGATGGACTACCAAAAGGTTCTTCCTGGGTGTATACCAACTCATCGATTTTATCGATAAAATCATCCATTTTAGGCTCAACGATGTGTAAATCCAGATCAAGATAATCACTTACTATTTTTGCAAAACGGCTTTCATCTGATTCTGCATCCTGAGATTTTGCGTGTATGCCAGTAAACTTGCCTAAGGTTTGATTATTGTCATGGTAATGAATGCTGCCAAAAGCACTTGTTGCAGAACTATCCAAACCACCGCTTAAGCATGTGCCTACTCTTACGTCTGATCGTAGCCTTAATTTTACAGAATCTTCGAAAAGCGACCTGAGCTTTTTGGTAGCATCTTCAATAGGCATTCGTTTAACATCAGAATCAACTTTTAGTGTATAAAATCTTTCAATTTTAAAACTATTGTCAGCCAAATTGTAATATCCACAGTGGGCTTGAGGAAACTTATTCACGCCTTCAAAAAAAGTAGCCTCTGTATGTCCGTCAACGTTCGTCAATAGGGATTCGATAATGACATATCTATTCGCACGTACCTCACTTTGCAATGCAATCAACTGTTTTATCTCCGAACCAAACGCGAATTGTTTGTCTGTATTGATATAATAAAGTGGCTTTATACCAAATCTATCTCTCGCAAAAAAGATGTCCTGCTTTTCAGTATCAAAAATTGCGAATGCCCACATTCCATTAAACTTATTTAAACAATCCTTCCCCCATCTATCATAAGCAGAAAGAATCACCTCCGTATCACAATCAGATTCGAATGTATAACCTAATGCTTTTAGTTCCTCTCTAAGTTCAATATAATTATAAACCTCTCCGTTATAGGTTATCCAATACTTATCCATATAAGGCATTGGTTGACTGCCATGTTCCGATAAATCTAAGATAGATAACCTCCGATGTCCGAATGCAAAATTTTCTCCGTAATAAAAACCTTCACCATCAGGACCTCTATGAGATATAATATCGTTTATTTTTTTTATCTCATTATGATTTACTTTGGACTTATCTTTATTAATTATTCCTGAAATTCCGCACATACATTAGTAATTTTGGTTTATTCATAAAGTTAAATGATCTTAGAACAATACATGCTTCATTCCGTGGTCTTATAGTTTCATGCCAGCATTGGCTAATTGCCTTCTTCTTATAAATCTAAAATGCTTAGTCTACGAACGGCCAACCAAACATTATTCCAATAATAGAGCTCACCAGCATCTGGACCCCGATGACCGATTATTTCGTTCATATTTTGAAGTAAGTTCTTTTGAACTCCTGTATCATTTTTTTATAAGGCCTTATATACCGCATATATAATTAATTAAATTAAGTAAAGTATATTAGATATCTTCGGTAATTGATCTTCCCAATTATAGATGTACTTTATGTTGGTAATTTTCTCTTTATATTTTACGTAATTTTCTTCCATCCTTAATATAGCCTCATAAATACCATCTACACTATTACCATCATCAGACAATACCTCACCAATTTTATGTTTAAGCACAATATGTTTCATAGGCGGGTTTATTCCAACAATGACAGGAATTCCTCGGCAAACCGCTTGATAAAGACGGTTTGGTTCACAAAGAAAATTATTATCATCTGTATTAGCATACAAAATAATTGAGAATTTGGAATGATCTATGTAACGGGTTAACTCTAGTTGATCAACATAACCAGTCAAATAAACCATATCTGAATAATTCTGAGCTATTTCTTCTTTTAGCTTATCATATACTGGCCCTAGCAAAACTATTTTAAACTTGGCATGTCTTTTTACAGCCGTAAATACTTCAGAAGGATATCTATTAAAGTGACCTCCACCCTGTAATAAAATATATTCTGAGCCTTGCAACCATATATTTATTTTCGATGGAAGATCCATTACTTCAAGGCCAGAAAACACTTTATCTGGATAATTATTAAGGACACAATACTTATGTGGCTTTTTTATTAGACCACTTTTCCTCATAAATTCAAGTCTGTCCTCATTTGCTACTAAAATTATATCAGATACATTTTCAATCCTCCGATAAAGATTTTTTCGAAAATTTGTAGCTATTAAAAATTCAGGTAACTCATGTTGATCAAAGACGTAGGAAACCTTTGGAAACTTGACTAGTAATGATAATATGGTATATTCCTCATGCGCCCATACAACATTATATTTTCCCTTTATGATTTTCCACATCGATATAATCCAAAATTCAAACATTTTTAGGATCAAAAACCGTTTTGATGCAAATATTGCTCTAGAACGCAATCGCACAGCACGATAAGGAATGCCATACTGAGTTAATCCTTTACTGGAAACATTCGAAGTATAGTTTGCTAAGATAAACACTTCGCATCCAAGTTGTTTTAAGGAAAGTGCTTCTTTACGGACCCGATCATCATATTCAAGTCCTGAGGTCAGGACTATCATCAAAATTTTTTTATCAACCATTTATTTTCTTCTTTATATTATTGCCCACCTAACTTACATAAGACATTTACTATCCGTTCTGCCGTCTTACCATCCCATAGTTCCGGAACCTTACCTTTTTTCCAATTACCCGAAAAGAGCAATTCCATAGCAGGTTTAATGGCATCCGGATTAGTTCCAAGTAATTGGTTGGTCCCCATTGTAATCGTTTCAGGACGCTCAGTATTATCGCGCAAAGTCATACAGGGTATACCTAGTACTGTTGTTTCTTCCGTTATTCCGCCCGAATCGGTAATGACTGCTTTTGCTCGTTCAACCAAATAGTTAAATTCGAGGTATCCCAGGGGATCCACCATATGCAAATGGCTGGTATCGAAAGCTGCATCGATATCCAATACCTTATTGATGATTTTGGCTGTTCGCGGATGAACAGGAAATATGATAGGTAGATTTTGCGTATTCGTCAAGATCTCTTCCAACAATAATTTAAACCTTGATTCTTCATCTACATTGGCCGGACGGTGCAATGTCATCACAAAATAGTTCTTTTCCTGTAGCTGTAATTCATGCCAAATGGCCGGTGCTTGAAAACGTGGACGATTTTTCAGCAAGGTGTCAATCATCGTATTTCCTACGAAGAAAATATAATCCTCTTCAATACCGAAGTTTATAAGATTTTTGTTAGCAACATATGATGTGGTAAAAAAATAATTGGTAATGCTATCTGTAACCATTCGGTTAATTTCTTCCGGCATAGTCCAATCGCCAGAGCGAATACCCGCTTCTACATGAGCTACTTTCACGTGCATTTTTTGTGCAGTAATGGCACAGGCCATGGTAGAGGTCACATCCCCTACTACTAAACACAAATCAGACCGCTTGTCTATCAGATGTTTTTCATATCCAATCATGATTGAAGCCGTTTGCTCTGCTTGACTCCCTCCGCCTGCTCCGAGATTATGATGAGGCTCTGGTATTCCAAGCTGCTGAAAAAAATTATCAGACATATTTTTGTCATAATGCTGGCCGGTATGTATCAAGCGGTATTGGATGTCATTACCATTTTTCTGAGCATCGTGAATAGCATCTATAATTGGTGCTATTTTCATAAAATTCGGTCTGGCACCTGCGATTAAATCTATGAGCATGTTTTTAAGTTATTCATTTAAATAGTATTTTATTTTAAATCTGCTAAATCAATAGTGGACCTTAGTGAAAAAGGAGAAATTGCTTGAGGCTTGCATGCTAATTCTAATTGACTTCGTTGATATAAGCACACCATATGACGGGGATATTTCGCAATCTACTATTTCAAGTAAAAAATTATTTGATGATGAAAAGCATAAGCTTAATACCGTATCCTTTGCCCCTCGTAAGAAAATCTTATCGTTAGCAATTATTTCAGGGGATATTTCAGGAGCCAAATAAAAATGCCAGACGAAATTGTGCTCACTGCCACAACGAATTTCATCCAATACTTCTAACTCTGTTTCACTTTTCAGCTTTATTTTCCTCGTATGTGTAGCATTTAAATCAGAGGGTAATTTCCACTTTCTAGTGCCTGAAACATAGATTTCTTCTTCATTCTCTTTTATCTCCATTTTTCCCACTTCATTAAAGCCCAACACGGAGAATAGATTAGAGTCTAAAAGCTCCACTTGATCTTGTCCATCAATGGTAAGCGTATTGTGCTTGCTGGTTGACCTGAACTTATTGCGATCAACGGCAGAAGCCGTATAAACATAGGAGCCTGGGTCAATTATAAAATCCTGTTTGCCAACCAATAGTTCAAAAGATAAGCCATCAGCGTGTGTGTGGGTGCCTAGCATCTTTCGATGAAGATCCGCATAACAACTTAGGCTTGTGTTTGAAAAAATTAAATATAAATCCGCTTTTTTCAATATTACAAATCCTGCATCTCGGTGGTCTTTAATTACAGAAACAGAAGCTTTTTGGGGATTCGACTCTTTGATTACATTTTTTTCTGGTAACAAAAAGAAAGCATCCAAGACCATTTTATCAGCCGAAAGGCTTTCATAATGTTTACCATACCCGGAGTAACCAATACTTAGTAGATAATCATGTACACGAAAATCACGTTTTACAAATGGCAGCAAACGGCCATCATCATTGTCGCCCATTTGAGGAGCCATGCCGTTATGTTTTGTATAGTGGTCCGTAAAATCAAACATGCTCTCAACACGCAATTGAACATCCAACGGAATCGGCTCCTTGACCCGTTGCAACATAA